>NZ_JAXOQA010000013.1:0-37687 GCF_047307945.1 Commensalibacter sp. A3DC
TTACAATATTATTCAAGACTATTTAATATGGTTAATTTAATAATTACTACTTCATAATTGTGACCAAATATTCACATATATAAAAAGGTTACTGCCATTATTGGCAGTAACCTTTCAGGATAAGATAATTATTTAGTTATTATCCTTTGTGCAATAAGGGAGAAATTAGAAATCCATTCCACCCATACCGCCCATGCCACCCATACCTGCAGGCATTTCAGGAGCTTTTTTCTCTGGACGTTCTGCAACCATCGCTTCAGTTGTAATCAACAGACCGGCTACAGAAGCCGCATCTTGTAAAGCGCTACGAACAACCTTTGTCGGATCAATGATACCGGCCTGAACGAGATCCTTATATTCTCCAACCTGAGCATCAAAACCGAAATTATATGAGTCATTTTCAAGAACTTTACCAGCGATAACCGCACCGTCTTCACCAGCATTTTCAACAATTTGGCGTAATGGGGTTTGCAATGCCTTGCGAACAATATCAACACCAACACGTTGATCATCATTTTCGTGAGTATGATTGGAAAGTCTTAAGGATGCACGTGCCAATGCGGTACCACCACCTGGAACAATACCTTCCTCAACTGCTGCACGAGTTGCATGAAGAGCATCATCCACACGATCACGACGTTCCTTAACTTCCACCTCTGTAGATCCACCAACGCGGATAACAGCAACACCACCTGCTAATTTAGCAAGACGTTCCTGTAATTTCTCACGATCATAATCTGAGGTTGTCTCTTCAATCTGAGCACGGATTTGGTTACAACGTCCCTTGATTTGATCAACGTCACCAGTACCTTCAACGATTGTTGTGTTTTCCTTATCGATATGAACTTTTTTAGCGTTACCAAGCATTTTAATTGTAACGTTTTCAAGTTTAATGCCGATATCTTCACTTACAACCTGACCACCGGTTAAAATGGCAATATCTTCAAGCATTGCCTTGCGACGATCACCAAAACCAGGCGCTTTCACAGCAGCAATTTTTAAGCCACCACGCAACTTGTTAACAACCAAGGTTGCCAATGCCTCACCATCAACATCTTCAGCAATAATCAACAACGGACGACCGCTTTGAACAACACTTTCCAACAAAGGCAACATTGGCTGTAAAGATGAAAGCTTCTTTTCATGGATCAAGATTAAAGGATTATCAAGATCAGCGGTCATTTTTTCTGCGTTTGTAACGAAATATGGAGAAATATAACCACGATCAAATTGCATTCCCTCAACAACGTCGAGTTCTGTTTGCAACCCTTTGGCTTCCTCAACAGTGATAACGCCCTCTTTGCCAACTTTTTCCATGGCTTTGCTGATCATATCACCAATTTCTTTTTCACCATTTGCAGAAATGGTTCCAACCTGAGCAATTTCGGATTGGGTAGAAATTTTCTTTGTTTTTGCCTTCAATTCTTCAACAACGATTGAAACCGCCTTATCAATCCCGCGTTTCAGATCCATAGGATTCATACCGGCAGCAACCGATTTTAACCCCTCACGAACAATCGCTTGAGCTAAAACTGTGGCGGTTGTTGTTCCGTCACCGGCAACATCATTGGTTTTTGAAGCAACCTCGCGAACCATCTGGGCGCCCATATTCTCAAACTTGTCAGCAAGCTCGATTTCTTTTGCAACAGATACACCGTCCTTGGTAATACGGGGCGCACCAAAGCTTTTATCAAGAACAACGTTACGTCCTTTTGGACCCAAGGTTACCTTAACTGCATCAGCCAGAATATCAACACCACGTAACATACGTTGACGTGCATCAGCACCAAATCTTACATCTTTGGCTGCCATAATCTTAATCTCCTACAAGAAATTCTTAAAAAAAAAGTCAAAATCAAAAGCTAATGAAAAAATTGCGGATTAACCTACAATTCCCATAATATCGCTTTCTTTCATAATCAAAAGCTCTTCGCCATTTAATTTGACTTCGGTCCCAGACCATTTACCGAATAAAACTTTATCACCTTTTTTAACATCCAGAGGAACAATTTGTCCCTGCTCATTACGAGCTCCCGGACCTACGGCAATGACTTCGCCTTCTTGAGGTTTTTCTTTTGCTGTATCTGGAATGATAATTCCACCGACAGTTTTTTCTTCGCTGTTTAGCCGACGAACGACTACACGGTCATGTAATGGACGAAAATTCGTCATTTGGATCGCTCCATAATTTCTATATAATGCCCTTAATCAAAGCAGCATTATGGGTTTTAACTACGCGCGTTTTTGCCGCGTTACTCCAAATATTACAGTGGCATTATTGCCACTTATATTTGGTTTTAAGGTAACCATAATCATGTACAATGTCAACTAAATTTAATTCCTATGCACAGATATAAGTTACTTAAATTTTATCGATTGATTTATTGTGTATAATTACAATATATTTTAAAGAATAATACTTATTAAGTAAGTTGCTTACAAAAGATTTTATCACATAACATAACGTGCTTTCAGACTTAAATCTCTTTTTCCGTAACCTCATATCGTCTTATGAATGCTAAAAATAAAAAAAATCTTCTTTTGAAAATTGGTCAGGAATTTTTTGCAAGCCAAGGTTTTACAAATGTTGGTTTAGCTGAAATTCTCAAACAAGCAAATATTCCCAAAGGCTCATTCTATTATTATTTCAATTCCAAGGAAGATTACGGCGTTCAGGTCATTGATCACTATATTGACAATTATATAATGGCTCTTCAGTCCTTACTTAAGTCTTCTTCACTTTCAGGAAAAGATCGTCTACTTAAATATTGGGAAAAATGGCAATTTTCACAATGCGACAATAATTTTGAGGGACATTGTCTTATCGTTAAATTAAGTTCTGAGGTGACGGATTATTCCGAACCGATGCGTAAGGCATTCTGTAGAGGAACCGACCGGATATTATCCCTTATCGCACAAATTATTGCCATAGGCCAAAAAGATAATTCCATTCACAATCAGGCTGACAATTTTTTTATAGCTCAACAACTATATCAACAATGGTTGGGGGCAAGTTTAATGGTGAAAATACAAAAACGGTCTACAGCATTTACTATCGCTCTCCATTTCACAAACTTTCTTCTTGACAATAATATTTAATTTTTCATAGATTAATAGACGACCGGTCTACTATTTTTTAAAAATATAATTATTAGTGAGGTTTACCACTATGCCTATTCTATTTGATCCCATTCAGTTGGGCGCAATAAAAGCTTCCAACCGTATCATCATGGCTCCTATGTCACGTTCAAGAGCGACAAAAGATCACATTCCCACCCCTATGATGATTGAATATTATCGTCAAAGGGCAACAGCTGGCTTGATCATTTCCGAGGGTACAGGAATTTCACAAGAGGGAATGGGATTTCCCTACGCTCCTGGTATATGGAATAAGGAACAGGTTGAAGCTTGGAAACCCATAACCCGGGCTGTTCATGATGAAGGCGGTAAAATTATTTGCCAATTGTGGCATATGGGACGCACAGTTCATTCTTCATTTTATCCATCTCCCATTTCTGCATCAGCAACCACAGCGCCAAGTCATGCACATACTTATGATGGGAAGAAACCCTATGTTCAGGCAAGGGCTTTACCTGTTGATGAAATTCCAAGATTACTCAATGATTATGCCAAAGCGGCACAAAATGCGATGAACTCTGGTTTTGATGGTGTCCAGATTCATGCCGCAAATGGCTACCTGATTGATGAATTTTTACGTGACAGCAGTAATTTCCGTCAAGATGAATATGGCGGTTCAATTGAAAATCGCCTACGTCTACTAATCGAGATTACGCAAAGGGTTTGCCATGAGGTGGGTTCAGATCGAACATCTGTGCGTCTTTCTCCAAATGAACGTGTACAGGGTGTATTTGACAGTAATGCCAAAAGTCTTTTTATCGCTGCCAGCCAAGCGTTGAGTAGAGAAAAAATTAATTTCCTGGAAGTCAGGGAACCACAAATCGGCAATAAAGATAATTATGTGGAGAAAGATTTGACAGAAGCTGACTATCATCCACCGATTTTTCCTTCTATGCGGGAAAATTTCAAGGGTAATTTCGTTATTAATGGAACGTATAATGGTCAACTAGCCCAAAAAATTGTTAAAGCGGGACAAGCCGATGCAGTTTCTTTTGGCCGTCCTTTCATTTCCAATCCGGATTTGGTCGAAAAAATTAAAACGGGCAAACCCTTTGTCCCACATGATTCGTCCACTTGGTATACTCAGGATGAAAAAGGCTATATTGACTTCAAGTAAAATAATGAACGAATAGCCTTCCCGTATCTTTAATGATAATATCATTATGTTCATTTGCTTACGTCAATAGATAAAACTGACTTAACAAGATAATAACATTGGAAAAATTAAATGGTTACTTTATTTGACTCTATTCAATTGGGCGCAATAAAAGCATCTAACCGTATCATCATGGCACCCTTAACCCGGGGACGGGCCACAAAGGATCATATTCCAACTTCTTTAATGATAGAATATTATCGCCAAAGAGCCTCTGCAGGTCTGATCATTTCAGAAGGAACAGGAATTTCACAAGAGGGATTGGGATGGGCATATGCTCCAGGCATATGGAATAAACAGCAAGTTGAGGCATGGAAACCTATAACCCAGGCTGTTCATGATGAGGGGGGGCATATTATTTGTCAGTTATGGCATATGGGTCGAACCGTACATCCATCATTTTACCCTTCTCCTATTTCCGCATCAGCAACCACAGCTCCAAGATATGCACACACATATGAAGGAAAAAAGCCGTATGAAAAAGCGCGTGCATTACCCAAAGAGGAAATTCCCCGATTAATCAATGATTATATAAAAGCTGCAAATCATGCCATGGAAGCGGGATTTGACGGTGTACAAATACATGCCGCCAATGGATATTTGATTGATGAATTTTTAAGAGACAATTGCAATTTTAGAACGGATGAGTACGGCGGAAGTATTGAAAATAGAATCAGGCTACTAATTGAAATAACACATAATGTCTGCAAAACAGTGGGATCAGACAGAACATCAGTTAGACTTTCACCAAATGAGGAAATTCAAGGCGTTCATGACAGTAATCCCGAACCATTATTTATTGCCGCCTCAAAGGCTTTAAGTAAAGAAAATATTAATTTTTTGGAAGTGAGGGAACCACGACCAGGTGAAGACAATTTCGTCATGTCAACCCTTACAGATCAGGATTTCTATCCCCCTATCGCTCCCGCAATGAGGAAAAATTTTAAGGGAAATTTTGTTATTAATGGTTCCTATAATGGGCACTCTGCTCAAAAAATTATCAAGAACAATGAGGCGGATGCCGTTTCATTCGGCCGACCATTTATTTCCAATCCCGACCTTGTTCACAAAATTAAAAATGATATCCCCCTAAAACCATCTGATAGCAAAACCTGGTTCAGTCAGGGAAAAGAAGGTTATACGGATTATCCCGTTGCAAAATAATCCAAGCTCTACTCTGGTTTATAAAAATTGATCAGAGTAGATTTAAAAAATGAAATTATAAAACCCGACCAGCAATCGTTTTTAAACGTTCAACCAAAACAGGATCACGTTTTTCCGGTGCCGTTATCAATGCATAATCCAGGGCATGTTTACATTGACATTCACTGTTCCCCTGAGGTCTTTTCCCTAAAGCTGGAATAAATTTCTCAACCAAAGAGCTGGCATGTCTGGCATTTTGCTTCAGTATTCTGACAACAGCTTCAACGCTAACCGCATCATGTTCCTCATGCCAACAATCATAATCGGTAACCATAGCAATTGTCGCATAACAGATTTCTGCCTCTCGCGCCAAAGCTGCCTCTGGCATATTGGTCATACCAATAACCGACGCACCCCATGAACGATAAAGCTGACTTTCCGCCCGTGTTGAAAACTGGGGGCCTTCCATAACAAGATAGGTTCCCCCCTTGACAACTTTGATTTCTGATTGTTTTGCCTGTTCATACAGCATCTGACTCAATTTAGGACAAAATGGATCAGCCAGAGATACATGGGCAACCAATCCCTTTTCAAAAAAACTTTTGGTTCGTAAACGTGAACGGTCAATTAATTGATCCACCACAACAAATGTACCTGGGGACAATTCCTCTTTCAGGGAACCGACAGCAGAAACAGAAACAAGATCCGTAACACCTAGTTTTTTCATCGCTGCAATATTCGCCCGATAATTCACATCTGTTGGAGAATATACATGGCCCCGACCATGTCTCGGTAAGAATACACATGAAACACCATCAAGTGTGCCTTTTAATAACTGATCGGATGGCTTGCCCCAAGGCGTATCAACTTCCACCCACTGCTGATCACTCAAACCTGAAATATTATATAATCCCGAACCACCGATAACCCCAATGACTGGCTTATCATGAGTATGACTATTTATTGACATTTGACCACACTTTACGATTAATAAGAAATACAAGAATAACGATAAAAATCATATAAAGAAAAAGCATTATTCCCATACGATGACGTTCTGTCAAATGGGGATGTGCAGCCCAATTCAGAAAAATGACAACATCTCTTGCTTGTTGTTCAACAGTTGCTGGCGTGCCATCTTCATAATGAATATCTCCATCAGTCAAAGGAGGTTTCATCCCTATCTGGTGATGCGGTGCATAAAGATTATAATATGAGGCTTTATTGTCAAAATGAAAACCTGATGGTGCAGTTTCATAACCCAATAATAGAGCCATCACATAATCGGCCCCGTTTTTTCTGATCATCATGTAACGTGAAAAATCCGGCGGTATTTTACCGTTATTGGCTGTTTTCGCAATATTATCATTAAAGTACGGTTTTTTTAAATAATCAGTTACATTGGCTGAACGGTAATAATCCTGCCCTTGATTATCCTTGCCATCCATGACCTGATCCCTATGGGCAATTTTATCAATATGCTCAAGAGTCAATCCCATTTGCTGCAAATCAGCATAACGCATCACATTGATGGAGTGACATGAGGCACATTTTTGTCTATAAACCTGATAACCCCTTTGCACACTCGCATTGTCAAAATATCCTAATGAACCTTTAAAGCTCCACTCATAATGCGGTATAGTAATTTCATGATTTTTAATTAATTGATTTTTATCCGCTGCCCAGATTGTCATCATTGCCGTTATAAAAATCAGGATATTTAAGAAAAAACCTAGAACAATCTTCTTAACCATGCCCATAAATCGCGTCCTATTTATTATCACATAATGAAGAATCATGTAATTTACATCGAATTTCAAAACGGGCCGATAAGGGTAAAATCACTAAAAAATGGCAATAATAATACAATAATGAAAGACGTCCCATCCATATAAGTGAGTTAAATGTATGAAATTTTCCTACAATACCCAACATTACGAAAGCAATAACCAAAATAATCAATGATATACGGTAAATAGGTCTGTATCGTGCCGATTTAACAGGTGATGAGTCCAGCCACGGAACCAAGAATAGAAGAAAAATCGTTCCTGCTGATAAAACCATTCCCCCAAATTTATATGGTATTATTTGTAAAATTCCATAAAAAGGTAGGAAATACCATTCTGGAGCAATGGATGCTGGAGTTTCCAGTGGATTGGCTGGAATATAATTTTCACTATTCGTCAACAACCCTGGTTCAAAAAAAATCAAAATAACCATTATTAATCCGGAAACGCCTAGAACCAGCCCATCTTTTGCCACAAAATAAGGAAAGAAAGGAAGAACATTCTTTTTTGATGTAATATCGATTCCTTCAGGATTATTGGATTTTACATGATGCATGCAAATGATATGAAGAAAAACGATAAAACAGATTACAAACGCCATAACAAAATGAATTGTATAGTAACGATGTAATGTCAGTGCGTTTGGTATTTCCCCACCCATCAACCAACCGGACAAATTTTGTCCTATGATTGGAATGGATGAAATCGCTTGAATAACTACATTAGCAGCCCAGTAAGACATTTGCCCCCATGGCAATATATATCCAGCAAAAGCCGTTATCATTACAGAAACTGTCAAAATCATCCCCGAACACCAGACCAGCTCTCTTGGTGATTTATAAGAACCGTAATATAATCCCCTAAACAAATGCAAATATAGAAAAGCCAGAAACAAATTTGATCCTGCCATATGAATGGATCTAATTAACCAGCCGCTTGGCACCCTTCTTTCAATCATCTCTATTGATAGAAAAGCATGATAAGGCAAAGCCGTATAATATAAAGTTAAAAAAATCCCCGTCAGTAACATCAAGAATAAAATAACAGTTAAGGCAGCACCAAATGTCCACCAAATATTCAAATTCTTAGGCATTGGAAACTGAATGTATTCTTTCTGAATTACCGAAAAAAAGGGAAAACGTTTGTCCAGCCATAATTTAAAAGACTGTTTGTTCCTAACAGTTTTTTTTCTTTGCCCATTCTGGGATAAATTCAGATCACCCATGCCATTAACTTACTCAATAAAAAGCATACAAATTCTAAAAAATTATAAATAGTATAATAAATAACAATTTCGCCTTTATATTGCTACAATTCCATGTAAAATAAAACCAGTCATGTTTTTTATTAATGATTTACTTGTTTTTTCCTCTTAAAAAAATAATTTTCTATAAAGCAATCCTTCATGTCTTTATCGATATCCAGACGACATCTACTTAAATTTTTATCTCTGACAGGTATGACAACAGCTCTACCCTCATTGCCTATTAAGGCTAATGAAGTTTTATCAACGGTTGACCCTACTAAAGATGGTAAAGATGACTATTCACTTATCGTGGGTGGTACAAAAGAAAGTCGAATAGGTCAATTTTCCAGCACACTAGCAGATTTATTTAAACAGAATATCGAGAGTAACCCTTTGTTATCTCTGCAATTCACAACTGGTTATGATAGTGTAACAGCATCAAATTTATTCGATACAAGATTAACCCAAGACGGCTCGATCGCATTGATAACTTCTGGATCTGCCATTATCGCAGCCTTGGCCGCTGATCCGCGTGTTCATTTTGATTATCAACATTGGATACCTGTATTTTCAACCATCACTCCAATTATTGTCATATCGAGACAACCTTTTCACAACTCTATTCCTGATCTTTTAAAGAATAGAACAATGAAAGTGGGAGTCTCCACCCTTATTGGAAAAGAACTTCCAACATTATTGGGAATTGAACTTTTACAAATCAGTACTAAACCCGTAATCGGAATTACAACGTTATCAACTGGAATTGAAGCATTACGTAACCGAACAATAGATATATTACAGATAGATTCCCCTGAGGGGTTTGCAGAACTGCCAAAATTGTTGGCCGAGGGATTTCATATCTTTTTTTCATTTGATCAGGAATCCTCTTATAGCCCTTCTTTTTCCAGTCTCTACACGAAATTGCCCCATTATCGCACAGGCAACACATTATTTGAAATATGGCAAACCCTTGCCCTTGCAGCCAGAATTAATTTTGCCGTTTTCTTGCCCATGCTGACCCCTTCAGCGCTTGTTACAAAATGGCGTTTGAATTTCGAAAAAATCACTGATAATCCTTATTTTCAATCAATTGTACATGCCAACAATATTGTCACTCAAAATAGTTTAAAAACAATTGATAATTTTTCAAAATTGATCCCCTCTGCTACAGCAACTTTAGCATTGAGACGCTGGTTGTCATTGAAAATTTCCCAATGGGAAAATTGAAAAAAATTCTAACGCCTTTTTTTCAGTAGAATTCTAACCGCTCCATTATTCGTGGCAGACACATAGGAAGTTGCAAGTATCATTGAATGTATATAAGGACGATTTAACCAATGAGGTAATTCTCTTTTGAGTATACCACCACCTTGGGATAGATTTCCAACACCTGTTATAATTTCGATACATCTTATTTGTTGTCTATAGGCATTTAAAATAAAATTTTCCAAGGCTAAAAATGCATGATGTGCTGTAAAACCGTGTAAATCTAATCTCCATTGCGATTTTAACCCGCCATTCTGAAACTTCTTCCAGGTATTTTTATCCAGTCCGGGTTGTTTCTGTCCAATTGCCATGAAAGAATCATTTTTATTATCTAATTGATTCTTATGAGCTTTAAAAAGTTTATAATGCTGTATGAACAAGGAATTTTCATTCAGCACTATTTTCTTAATATTGTTCGTCTGTTTGAAATTATTTTTATTCGTTTGTTTTTGAGACATGAAAAATGAATCAAGATCATTTTTTATATATATTAATTTATCCCGTTTTGCAGATTTTTTAATTGAATATGTAAAATTATCCCATAATATTCGTTCCTCTTTACTAAGCTGTCTTTTTTTCAAAATAATCCTCTTTCATTTACCCTTTATCTTATCACAACAAAAAAACCTTTCACCCGTTTTAACAGGTGAAAGGTTAAACAAATAAACTAGCTTGAAATTATGGATTCATTTTATCAATAGATTGACCTTGATATTTTCCTGTTAATGATTTCAGGAATTCTACAATATCATCAACATCCTGATCTGGAATTTGATGATCAGGAGTTTGATATTTAACCATTTCAATTACAGCCTCTTTTAGGGTTTTCGCACTGCCATCATGAAAATAAGGCGCGGTCAAGGCAATATTGCGTAATAAGGGAATCTTAAAGAAGAAACGATCATTTTGATCATGTGTAAAATTAAATCGGCCAAAATCCGCATTTGTCAAGGCTTTGTTTAGACGATCCTGGAAAAAATCACGTTGCAGTCCCATTTTGGCAAAAGATGCTCCACCAACACCGACTCCATTATGGCAACTTGCGCAACCGATATTCTTAAAAACTTGATACCCATGTTTAGCCCGTTCACTAATCGCACTATCTATACCCTTCAAATACATATCAAAGGTACTGTCTGGAGTAATCAAGGTTTTTTCATATTCTGCAATCGCTTCTGTTATTGTTTTCTGGTCAATTACGGGGCTGTTATAGACATTCATGAAATCTTTTTCATATGAAGGGTCTTTACGTAATTTGTCAGCAACTTCCTCCCATTTTTTTGATCCCATTTCAATCGGGTTCATTACGGGTCCTGCAGCCTGTGCCATCAGATCGCTGGCTCTTCCGTCCCAAAACTGAGTGTGATTGAATACAGAATTATATACGGTGGGTACATTGATAGGACCTTTTTGACCATTAATCCCGGTTGCTGTTACAAGATTATCCACCCCGCCCTTTTTCAGATCATGGCATGAAGCACAGGTAAGGGTATTGTCACCAGACAAACGTTTTTCGAAAAACAGTTTTTCTCCCAGGGCAACCTTTTTGACATCGACCTCTAAAGATTCAGGAATAGGTTGAATGGGTTCATCAGCAAATTGTTCTGCCACACCTGATGTTGCGTAATTTTGTCTACGTTCACGCTTTATCCATTTAATCACGGTATCCCGTTGCTCAGCTGAAAGACGTGCATGCCAGTGCATTAACAAATACAGTGATGGCGGCATTAGATTTCGTTGCATTACGAATTCTATACGAGACAGGGAAACATTATCAACTGGCTCGCCTTTATTCATCGAATCAAGAACGGGTTCAAGATGAAAATTTTCCAGTCCCTTTGTGCGATCACTTTGCATCAACTGATTTGCCACAGGTATCTTGAAATAGAAAGGCATATCCACTTTTTGCGTATGACAGTAATCACAACGGGCTTCCCTTAAAACATTAAAAGCATCCATCGCCATTTTATCGTGACGCAATGGTGAACTATCTGACAAACTAGGAGCTGTAGAATGATCATAACGGGTTAAATACGTAACAACCCCTCCATAAACGATGGCAAAAACCACCAGAAGCATTAAAATAAGTTTTTTCATCCACTGTTTTCCAAACAATACATAACCTAGAATTTTTATAAATCTTTAGAATTTCAAAAAAAATATCAAGTTTTGAATTAATAATAAATCAGAATTTATCTTTTATTTGGTCAATACCGCTTTTTCCAACCTTTCTTTGGCAATTTTTACATAATTTTTATCAATATCCATTCCTATGGCCCTTCCCCCTTCATAATGAGCTGCCAATAAAGTAGTTCCTGTACCCATAAACGGATCCACTACAACTGGATTTTTTCTTCCATGCAACCTTAGACACATTTGGGGCAACGCAATTGGAAAAGTTCCAGGATGATTGAATTTTTCCGATTTTTTTCTAATCGTGTCATAGGGAATAAACCATACATCACCTCGACAACGTAAATCATACGTATGAGATCGTCTAGCAATATTGGACTTATCCTTATATGGAACCCCTACATTGAGACGATTTAACTGCACGATTCCAGTTTTCGTCAAATGGAATATATATTCATGATTGCGATGCAGAAATCGTTTGCTGACTACAGGTTTGAAATGACCGTAACTTTCCTCACCTATTGAAATAGACTTCACCCATTCTATGTGATTTTGCAATATGAAAATTTTTCTCAATCGGACAATCAGTTCAAATGGCAACCAAGGATTTGATGATGATCCGGCAATATTCAAAAAAAACGAAGCATCATCCTTCATGACTCTTTTAATTTCAAAACAGATTTTTTCAAGCCAATCGAGATATTCTGCCTCTCCCTTTTTATCCTGATAAGCGCTATAGACTATACCAAGGTTATATGGAGGAGAGGTAATAAAAACATCTACGGAACGGTCTTTCATTTTTTGCAAAACCGTTAAACAATCCCCCCTAATAATAGTATGCCTATCAACCCTGAAGCTGTATGGACGTAATAAAAGTTCCTGTTTTATTTGAACTTTGGTCTTTTTACGTAAAGACACCTAAAATCTCACTTGATTATCGCTTCACTGATGCAGGAACTGACTGATTGGAATGGGAAAACTGACGGGGCAACAAAAGATATATCTTTCCTTTTTCATTCATCAACCCCGCATACCATTCAGCGGTCTTACCCCATCCGGTGAATAGGTCCAGCCGGTTCATTCCATGAATATCCCCACCCAAGTCATGGGCAAAGACCATATGTTTCCATGACCTTTTATCCTGATGTCCAGGTTCAGGCATTAGGGTTTCAATCCATAAAGGACTACCCAACGGTATCCATTTTTTATCAACAGCAGCAGATCGACCTGCACTTAAACTAACATTAAAAGCACCTTTTGGTCCTTCATCAAGAATTTGATTATTTAAAATTTTAAAGAAAACGTAATTTTTATTTTCTTCCATCAGGGAGAGTGCTTGATCAGGATGGTTGAATAACCACATCCTCAATGAATAAATATTGATTGCATCAGAATTCATATATCCTTTATCAATAAGGATTTTTCCTAATGGTGTATAGGGTTGTCCATTCTTGCCGGCATAAGCCAGACGTAAAATTTTACCGTCCGGTAACAAAATCCGGCCTGATCCTTGAATTTGCATAAAAAACAGATCTGCCGAATTTTTTAACCATACAATTTCAAGATTTTTACCGTTTAATGCCCCTCTGTCAATTTCAGCACGTGTGTAGTAGGGAATAAATTGATTATTCTGCATGTGACCATACTGAATTTGACCATCAACAGTTTTACGCGCTTTCAGATCGTTGGGACGTGTATATACAGGTACTTGATAATTGCCTGTTTTTACAGTTGACCCTTCAATTTCTGGTTCATAATATCCTGTCACCTTTCCTTTCTGAATTCTATAGGAGTATTGATAAGGTTGCAGCCATTGTTCAAAAAAGTTTTTCACTTGTAGAGGTTGTTTGATATCAATCTGTTCCGCAGCAATACAAACTGGAATCCAATCCTTAGCCTGACTTCCTGGCAAACCGCTGACTCCCCCTAGATAAGTGGTAGATGGCAATTTTCTTATCTGCCTACAGGTTTGACGAAAAACTGTCAAAATTTGTGAGTGGTTTTCCTGATTCCATCCTTGTAATACCTGATAGGAAACCGGATAGAATTCTGACAGTTTTTCCTGACCTTCCTGTACACAAGCGGTCAGACATATCCCAAGGGATATCGATATTGCATGAACAAAGCGTTTCATAACAAGCCTATTAAATTCAAGTTCCTGTACGAGTTGATTTTAAACGCCAGGAAATATCCTGACCATTCATTCCTAATACACGTTCAAATAACCAGAAATCAATAAATTCCGTCACAGATTCCGTACCAACTACAGGTTCTTTCTTTTTATCAAATATACAATTCAATTGATCAGAAATGATCTTAACCTCAATCAATGCTTTTTTAGGATCAACTTCAGATTTAATTTCAGCTTTTGTTATAGCGATCGAACAAATTGCTTTGATTTCAATTTTCTGAATTTCGTGTGCCTCTTGACGTTTTTTTATAGCCCTTTCAAATGAAGAATAGGCATCTGATGTCAGCATTGACCTAAGACCATTTAAGTCTGCATTAGCAAATGCAGTTAGAATTTTACGAAATACTATTTCAGTACCTGCTACAAATTTTTGTGGAACAAAAGTTGAATCGAGCGCGCTAATTTTTTGTAAAGTTTGTCCTAATTCACTATTGGCAGCCGGTATTTCATAATTAACCTTGGGTACAGGTGCTACTGCTGGCTGTACGGGTTTATTTTTTGTATTTGATAAAAAAGCTGGTGCTTTAACTGTCAAGGAAATGGCTTCATGTTTCTCAAATCCAGTTTTTTTCCCTAATACGCTTCGCAAACGGAGAATCAGAAAAATCGCTATCAAGGAAAATATTATAATATCTATGGGAATATCACCTACAGAAAAATCCATCTTTTAACCTGTTAACTTGAACCTATATTGAAGTTATTTACTATATTCTTTTATGATCATTTAAAATATTAAAAACAAATTATTTTTTTTAATTATTTCAATTTTTAAAATGCATCTTGTTTTTTTATTATAAGTTTAATTAGTATAAATCGTTTTATTTAATGATAAAATTTATGTTATATGAAAATTTAAAAATTTTTTAAATTAAGAATAAAGAATATACAGAGAATATAATGACTGACTCAACAAATACGGTATCGAGCAATCAAACAAAAGGAACACCCCCTTCCCTTCCATTAACCCTTAATATCCAGTTTACAAAAGATCTTTCATTTGAAGTCCCTCACGGAGCTGCCATTTTCGCAAGTTTGCAAGAGGCTCCTCAAATATCGGTTTCAATTGACACAAATGCCAACCGATTAAATGAAAACGGAGTTTATGAGGTCAGTTTAAAAATTAAAATTGACGCTGTAGAGGCACAAAAACAAAATGAAGGTGCCAGTCGCACAATTTTTATTGCGGAACTTATCTACTGTGCTGTTGTAACCCTCAATAATCCGCCAGAAGAATTGATTGAACCCATTCTTCTTGTCGAAGTTCCTCGTTTGATTTTCCCTTATGCACGCAATATTATAAGTGAAGTTACACGAGATGGAGGGTTTCCCCCCGTTGTTCTACAACCCATAGATTTTGTTTCTTTATGGCAAAATAAACAACAACAGGCAGCCCAAACACATACCGAGGCAGGTCATGCATAATTTTGAGCATGCTATCACTTTATAAGATAAAGCATGGATTCAGTAGAGGGATGATCCGCAACGACAATCCCTTTCCACTGAAAATTCTCCAATACCTTTTTCACTTTTTCACTTATTGCAATAGCATAAATTTGGTTAAGCAAATATCTATACTCTTCATATAGAAGATCCTTAAAAAACTGGGCTGTTTCCGAAGAGAAAAATAGAATTGTATTAATTTCCCCCTGTTTGAGTTTCTCAATAAAAGAAAAAGGTATAAAATCTTTTCGTCTGGTTTCGTACACTTCTTCCACAATCATTTTGAAACCAGAATTTTGTAAATTGGAAATCAATTGTTTTCCCTGCCCTTTTCCTACAGGAAACAATAAACCGCCTTGTTTGGGAAACAATTCCCTTTGAATTAAATCATTCAAAGCGTTCGAATCTTTGTGCGCACTTTGAACCTTTTCAAAACCAGCAATTTTAGCATCATGCGCAGTTATATCGCCAACAGCAAAAACAGGGATATCCCTATATCTTATATCTTGCCGAATAAATAATTTTACCGTAGAAATGATAGCTTGGCGACTTGTAAACAAAATAGCCTGAATTTGATCAATATTGGTAAATTCAACAGACAATTGATTAACATTCATCAAGGGTAAGGCTAATGTTTTCCATCCCAATTTCTGAACCTTTAAAATCGTTTCACTCAACCCTGGTTCTGGCCGAGTTATTACAACATAATTTTTTTGCTTGTCACCCAATTTCAAGACTCAAAAATATCATTCGGGCTATCTTTACGCAATTGTTTACCTAACTCATGACCGATCAATTCAGCTTCTTCCAGGGTTCCTATAACATCTTTTTTGATTAAAAAAGAACCGTCTTCTCTTGCAACCAATCCCGTTAAATGCAACCGTTCTTCCTGACCCGGAAAAGAAACAACCCTTGCATACCCGCCAATTGGTGTTCGACAAGATCCATCAAGCTCAGCCAGCAAGGCACGTTCAGCGCTGGATACCGCCTTTGCCTCCCTATTTTCAATTGCCGAAAGCATCTCAAGCAATTCTGTGTCCTTTTCTCTAACTGTGATTCCAACAATACCTTGACCAGCCGCTGGAACCATAATTGAGGGATCAATCAAAACATCAATTCGATGTTCCATATCCAGTCTTTGCAATCCTGCAGCAGCGAGAAGAGTTGCATCAAATTGTTTTGAGGTAATTTTGTCCAAACGTGTCTGAATATTACCCCTCAACAATCCAAATTTCAAATCAGGTCTATAATGCAGCAATTGAGCTTGGCGTCGTACAGAAGAAGACCCAATCAACGCGCCTTTTGGTAAAACATCAAATGGATTTTTAGAATCAATGGGTTGATATTCACTTCTAACAATTAAAGCATCCCTCGCATCTTGTCTTTTTAGCGTACATGCCAAAACAAGACCTTTGGGCAGGTCTGTTTCTAGATCTTTAAGGCTATGGACAGCAAAATCAATATTCCCTTCCAACAGCTGTTCATGAATTTCCTTGGCAAATAATCCCTTGCCACCGATTTCAGCCAAACGTCGATCCTGTATGCGATCTCCTGAAGTATGAATTTGAAATTCCTGAAACGCCCCAATCTGACGTAATAAAGGGCAGAATTGTGTCAATAATGTGAGAAAATTGCGAGTCTGGACCAAGGCCAAAGGAGAACCCCTGGTTCCTACTCGCAGGGGCAGTCCTCTTTTTCCATGGGCTTTAATATAGTTTGCTTTCTGTAATTCCGCAGCCTTGGCGGCAACCCGTTGTAAATTGGGATTTGAAGCAATATGTACTATGTTTTTGATATCCATAAAAATATACTTTATCTATATTTATGCTCATATTCTCTTTAAAAGAAAAATATTCATTATGATATCCATACACCAAACACGTATAAAAACAAATAACTGCTTTAAAATTCTGGCTATTGAATCTTCTTGTGATGATACAGCATGCGCAATCATTCGTTCGGACGGAATGGTTTTGGGAGAAAAGGTTCATTCACAAAAGGAACATGTTCATTTTGGTGGTGTGGTACCAGAAATAGCTGCCCGTGCTCATATGCACCATCTTCCTTCTTTGGTAAATTCATTGTTGGATGAGGCAAAAGTTTCTTGGTGTCAAATTGATGCCATTGCCGCAACCTGCGGACCCGGTTTAATTGGTGGGGTGATTGTTGGCAGCAGTTTTGCAAAAGGTCTGGCACTTTCAAAAAAAATTCCCTTTATTGGTATCAATCACATCGAGGCTCATGCCCTTACCGTCCGTTTACCGGATATTTCAAGCAAGAAAATAGAATTTCCCTATCTATTATTTTTAACATCAGGTGGCCATTGTCAATGTATCTATGTTGACGATGTCGGTAAATATCAGCATTTGGGAGGTACTATTGATGATGCGGCTGGCGAGGCTTTTGATAAAGTTGCAAAAATGCTTGGACTTCCCTGGCCTGGTGGTCCAGCCCTTGAAGCCTTGGCAAAAGAGGGAAATGAAAATGCATTCATCATGCCTCATCCTTTATATGGCCGTGACGGATGTGACTTCTCATTTTCCGGACTTAAAACGGCAGTGGCTAATTTACTTGAACCCTATAAGGACTTATCTTGCTTGCCACGCTCTTTGGCAGCTGACATTGCGGCGAGTTTCCAGAAAACTATAACGGATACCATTGTCAACAGATTAGAGAATGCCATTCAAATGGCCCCTAAAACCAAAATTCTTGCGACAGCTGGTGGGGTTGCGGCCAACCAATATTTAAAGTTTCATCTAATGAGACTTGCCAGTCAATATAATATGGAATTTATAGCCCCTCCAATTCGTTATTGTACGGATAACGCAGTTATGATTGGATGGACAGCAATTGAAATTTTAAAAAAGACCATTACAAATAATTTTATTCCAAACGACATTGATTTGATACCTCGTCCACGTTGGCCTTTGTCTGAAATGAAGTCTCGTTTTGAACACTAAGTCTTTTATTATTTGAAGGATTATGAAACATGAAGAAATCAATTGCTGTCATTGGTGCCGGCGCTTGGGGAATAGCCCTTGCCATTCATGTTGCTCGTACAAATGCCAACGTATATTTATGGAGTAGAAAAGAGCTTCCCGATCCAAATACAAAAACACTTTCAAGATTAAAAAATTTCCCTTTACCAAATAATATTCAGGTTCATAATTCATTTCCAAAGAGGGCCGATCTTATTTTTTTGGCAGTACCTCTTCAATTTATCCGCTCCATTCTACCGAATATCAGTAGTTTACAATGTCCGATTATTGTCTGCTGCAAAGGTGTAGAACAGCAAACCCTTAAATTTCCATCAGAAATAATTGAAGAATTTGTGCCAAAACAGAATATTGCCATTTTGTCAGGCCCAAATTTTGCTCACGAAGTAGCAGCAAATTTACCAACAGCCAGTGTTATCGCGTCTGACAACATACAAATGGCCCAGGAAATTTCAGATGAAATTTCAACTTTTAATTTTCGTTTTTATAAAAATGATGATCCCATTGGTGTTCAAATTGGCGGTGCTGCAAAAAACATATTTGCAATTGCCGCAGGAGCGGCAATTGGGGCCGGTTTGGGGGAAAATGCCCGTGCCTCGCTAATAACCCGTGGTATTAGCGAACTCTCGAGACTCAGCCTCGGATTGGGAGGATCTCCCAGAACATTATCAGGATTGGCTGGATTGGGAGACATGATTTTGACATGCACGGGAACGTCATCTAGAAACTATTCATTAGGAATCGAGCTAGGTAATGGAAAAAAACTTGACGCCATCCTAAAGGAAAGAACTGTCGTGACAGAAGGCGTTACAACCACTCCCGCCTTGCTTAAAAGAGCACAAAACCATCATATTGACGTTCCAATTATTGAAACAGTCGCCGCCATATTAAGTGATAAAATCACCATTCATCAAGCAAAGGAAAGATTGATGTCCCGTCCCATTCCTTTCGAATAAATAAACATTTATATTTGAAATAATATTTAATATAATAAAAAAAATTTTAAAAATCTTGTCAACGAAACTGAATCCATAACATATATAATGACCACATCACTCTATGATTTAACTATATCCTCTTCTACAGGAGAAAGTATTAACCTTGGTAAATTTCAGGGTAAGCCTTTATTAATTATCAATACCGCGTCTCATTGTAAATTTACGCCTCAATATGAAGATTTACAGGATTTATGGCTTTATTTTAGAAATTGGGATTTGAATATTATCGCCATTCCTTCCGGTGATTTCGGCAATCAAGAGTTTGAAACAAATGAAGAAATCAGGAATTTTTGTCTTAAGCGTTATCATATTGATTTTATTCTGGCCCAAAAAAGCCATGTAAAGGGAAAACAGGCCATTCCACTTTTTCAATGGCTGAATAAGGCAGGGGGATATATATCAAAACCAAGATGGAATTTCTATAAATATATTATAAGCCGTCAGGGTAAGTTGTCATCTTGGTACTCATGTTTAACACGTCCTTCATCCAAGAGGTTTATTAATGCGGTTGAACGTGTAGCCTATGATTTATAAATCTGATAATAACTAAATAATATTGTTTTATAAAACACCTCCACCTTGGTAAAGGTTTCAATGTTTAAAAATCTTTTAACAGTCAGTGGATGGACCATGTTAAGCCGTCTTCTGGGACTGGTTCGGGATCAACTGCTTGCCGCCTTTCTTGGGGCCGGTTCTTTACAGGATGCCTATCAGGTTGCCTTTAGGTTACCAAACATGTTTCGCCGTTTATTTGGTGAAGGCGCTTTTAACGCCGCTTTTGTCCCCTTATTCACCCTAACTCTTGATAAGAAAAATATCAACGAGGCTAAGAAATTTGCAAATGAATCGTTCAATATTCTTATATTCATCTTGTTGATTTTCACCTTACTGGGTGAAATTTTTATGCCCCAACTGCTTCACATCATAGCTCCAGGTTTTACCACCGATAAAAATCGTTATCATGAAGCCATTATTTTAAGCCGTATCACCTTTCCCTATATGATCTTAATCTGTGGAGCAGCTTTATTGGCTGGTGTTTTGAACAGTTTACATCATTTCAGCATTGCCGCTGCTGCTTATGTCAGTTTTAATATATTTGGAATTGCCGCGCTGCTCTGGCTAACCCCTTTTATGCCAAACGCAGCATGGGCTGCAGCATGGGGTGTTACAATTTCAGGAGTGGCCCAGTTTGGCATTTTATGGTTAGCGGCAAGAAAAGCTGGGATCACTATCCTTTTCCATCGACCAAAATTAAGTCCAAGTATCAAAAAACTCTTTAGGAAGATGACCCCCGGCATTATTGGAAGTGGCATCACACAGATCAATTTAACCATTGATACAATCATCGCCACCTTGTTACCGACCGGTAGCGTTTCAGTCATGTATTTTGCTGACCGAATTAATCAGCTACCCCTTGGTGTTCTAGGGGCTGCTGCAGGAACAACCCTATTACCCCTATTGACAAAAGAGCTTAATACCGGAAATAAAGAAGCTGCCTTATCCATTCAAAATAAAACTCTTGATTATTGTTTGCTTTTGACACTGCCTGCAGCTTTTGGTTTATTTACCTTGGCCCCTCTTATAATTTCAACTTTATTTGGTCATGGTGCTTTTAATCTTGACGCTGTCTGTAAATCAGCTCAATCCTTACGGACCTATACAGTTGGCCTTCCAGCCTTTATCCTTATCAAGGTTTTATCTCCTGGTTTTTTTGCCCGTGGTGATACATCTACTCCTGTAAAAATCGGTATATTCACCCTTTTGTTGAATTTCATCCTGAATCTTATATTCATGTATCCTCTTGCCCATATGGGCCCCCCTCTGGCAAGCAGTATTGCGGCCATTGCTAATGTCGGGGCCCTTGCTTTCATTTTATGGAAGAAAGATGCGTTTTACCTACCAGTTTCTATAATAAAACGTATCATTTATATGCTTGTTGCCGCATTCATCATGAGTTTGAGCATATTTTTGACAGAAATGATTTTCTTTCAAAATATAATTAAAAATCCAATTTTATTTCGTATAATAGATCTCTCTATTTTAGTGTTAACAGGCGGAATTGTTTATGGAGGAATTCTTCACATTCTTGATATCATTGATTTGAATTCGACTTGCCTAAAAGTCAGACAAAGAATTTTAAAACAATAAATTAAAAAGCAATTTAAACAGGTATATATGACACTTCCTTCTGCAAAAGGTGCCACACCCGTAATGGCACAATGGTTTTCTCTTAAAAAAGAACATCCTGATGCCCTTCTTTTCTTTAGAATGGGTGATTTTTTTGAACTGTTCTTTCATGATGCAGAAGCGGCGGCAAATGCACTCGATATTGCCCTGACTGCTCGTGGTACCCATGCCGGACAGCCAATTCCCATGTGTGGTGTTCCCGTTGGTACTGCTGCAACCTATCTTGCTCGTCTCATCAAAAAAGGATTCAAGGTTGCCGTTGCAGAACAAACAGAAAGTCCAAAAAACAGAGGAAAAAATCAAAAAGGCCCGCTTTCAAGAGCTGTTATACGTTTAATCACTCCAGGAACCCTGACCGAAGATGAATTATTAAAAGCTTCTCAACCAAATTATATCCTTTGTATCATCCCTGACCTTAAAAAAAATTCCTCCAATCTGGGAGCGGCATGGATTGATATCTCAACAGGAATTTTTGAAACCAGCTATTTCAAATCCTTTCAATTAGATGATTTTTTAGCCCGTATCAATCCCTCTGAAATCTTGGCACCCAATCGTTTATATCTAAATTCGTATGAAAATCGCCAAACAATATTGAATGAAATCAATAATATCAAGATTGCTCAAAAACAACTTGCAAATTTATTCAATATCAACTCCTTATCCGCACTAGGTGATTTCAAAAATGAAGAAATTATTGCTGGATATGAACTGATCACCTATATTAGCCAAACACAAAATGGTAGAATTCCACAATTATCACGTCCTCAATCACAAAAATACGAATCAATCCTAGCTATTGATCCAGCAACGAGAAACAGTCTTGAAATTCTTGAAAATAATGCCGGCAACAACCAATTTACCCTATTTTCCAGCATTAACCGTGCCATTACGGCACCAGGTTCAAGAATGTTGGCGAATTGGCTGTCGTCACCCCTGACTGAAATCGATAAAATTGAAGCCCGACAAAAAGGATGGATTTATCTATATCAAAATACACAGCTTCTAACCCTTCTACACCAGACCCTGAAAGGTTCGCCAGACATTGCCCGCTCTCTGGGTCGAATTTCGGTCGGCAGAGGTTCTCCCCGTGATCTGGCATCCATACGAAACGGTTTGCATGTTGCCAGAAAAATAGCACAAATCTTGTCGAAATACGAAAAAAAAATTGATCGGACTCCACCTTATATCCATAAAATCAAGCATTATCTTTTATCAGGAAACATCCTTCTTGAAAATTTAACCAAAGCCTTGATGGAAAATCCTCCCCTTAAACTGGAAGAGGGTTCAATTATCAAAGAGGGTTATGATGAAAAGCTTGACACTTACCGTCATCTTCATCAGCAAAGCCGGCAAATAATTATTGATTTGCAACAAAAATACTGCAAAAAATATGATATCACCACATTAAAGATTCGATTTAGCAACCAATTGGGATATATCATTGAGCTCAGTCGTACTGCAGCCGCAAAATTAAAAGATTGTCCAGAACTGATTTT
Organism: Commensalibacter sp. A3DC; assembly: GCF_047307945.1. NCBI lineage: Bacteria > Pseudomonadati > Pseudomonadota > Alphaproteobacteria > Acetobacterales > Acetobacteraceae > Commensalibacter > Commensalibacter sp. A3DC. The sequence continues at coordinate 23,178 of NZ_JAXOQA010000013.1, forward strand.
AAGACAGGGAACAGTTAATCTTGCACGTTATACAACCGACGAATTAAATATCTTAAATACAAAGATCCTTGAATCTTCCTCCATTTCTGCAGAATATGAAAAGATGCTTTTTGATAAGCTGATTGAGGAAACGTTACGGGAAAGGGATTTGCCGCTTCTGGCAAACGCCATTGCCGTCATTGATGTTTTACAGGCATGTGCGACGCTTTATTCCTCGCAAGAATGGTGTGTACCAACTTTAACCAATGATACACGCTTCACACTTAAAAACGCACGCCATCCAGTTGTTGAGGCCGCGTTACAAAAACCTGATAAGTTTACACCCAACTCCTGCAATTTATCCAACAATAAAAGGGTTATGCTGCTTACAGGTCCTAACATGGCCGGAAAATCAACATTCCTAAGACAAGTCGCCCTAAACGTCATTCTTGCACAAAGTGGTTTGCCCTTACCTGCAACAAATGCCGAAATTGGAATTGTCGATCGCCTGTTCTCAAGGGTGGGTGCCTCTGATGACCTTGCCAATGGCCGATCAACCTTTATGGTTGAAATGACCGAGGCAGCTTCAATTCTAAATCAGGCTGGTCCCCGTTCTCTTGTTGTAATTGATGAAATAGGAAGAGGAACTTCAACCCTGGATGGATTGGCCATCGCCTGGGCTATATTAGAAACCTTGCATAATACGATACAATGTCGTACAATTTTCGCCACACATTTTCATGAATTATCACAATTGACCCATCATTTGCCATTTATACAAAATTTTACCATGAAAATTAAAGAATGGAAAGGTTCCATAATTTTCCAATATGAGGTAGTGCCTGGCGCAGCCGAACATAGTTGGGGTATTCATGTCGCACAGTTAGCAGGAGTTCCAACAACAACGTTAAACAGGGCAAAATCGGTTTTACAAACTCTTGAAACGCAACAGTATGGTTCCCAAATCTCACTCCCTCTATCAGACACTGATGCAACGGTTGGAAATCAGGATCATTCCCAGGGAAATTTTGATACTGAAAAACGAAAAATGCTTAATGAAATAGAAACTGCCCTTATGGAAATCAATCCGGATCAAATCACTCCAATAAATGCCATAAATATTCTTTATAAACTAAAAAAAGTTATTGATAGATGATGATTTTTTTTTAATTATTATCTGTAAATGCCCTTTATTCCATTATGAAATTGGTTAAATAAATTGAAGCAATCTTTACTTAATTTCTCCTCTCACCCTGAAAAAGCGACAGAATCTCTTCGCAATTACGTTCAAAAGATTTTAAATAATAATCCAGATTTATCCAGAGAGGAATTGCTTCAGATTTTTAGACGTCATCTCGGGCGCATCCAGACACAAATTCAATCCGAATTTGAGATATCCAAAATTCCAGGACTGAAAGCCGCCACGGAATTGGCCGAATATATTGACGGTTTAATTACCGTTATATTTGATTTTATCTATAAAACCTTACCCTCCACAGATATCGCCACACATTCCATAGCATTGGTCGCGACAGGTGGATATGGAAGAAAGGCCCTTGCCCCGTTCAGTGATATTGACCTTCTTTTTTTAACGTCTGAGCGTCCCTCAAGCAATCTGCTCAATACGATTGAACAATTTTTATATTTTCTTTGGGATTTAGGGTTAAAAGTTGGTCATGCCACACGTTCCATTTCGGAATGTCTTTCAACAGCACAAAAAGACATAACCATTTTGACCACTTTACTTGATTCACGTTTTGTAAGCGGAGATCAGAAACTTTTCAACCAATTTAGTATTGAATTCAAAAGGACCCATGAAACCGTGGGTGATGTTCGTTATATTCAGGAAAAGCGTAAAGAGAAAAAAAACAGGTACAAAAAATTTGGAGAAACTCCGTATCTAGTTGAACCTAATATCAAAGAAGGTTTGGGAGGGCTAAGAGACTTACAGACAATTCATTGGGAATGCCGCTATATCCTCGGGTTAAATCAGCAGGACAATATCTTCATCAATCCATATATCGGATCCTTGAATGTACTGAATGAACAAGAGGTTCGACGTTTAAGGAGAGCGCATAATTTTTTATGGACGGTTCGTTTTCAGTTGCACTATATCGCAGGACGAGCTGAAGACCGATTGACTTTTGATATGCAGCCCATCATTGGGGGGAGGATGGGATACACACGACATGGACAACAAGTCGGTGTTGAACGATTTATGCGACATTATTTTCTTACGGCCCGCGAAATAACGCGTTTAACCTATGTTATCGAGGCGGCTTTATATCTTCATGCCCAACGGCTCAAAATAACCGATTATCAAAACAATAAATTTCTTGAACATACCGGTTTTGCCCTTTTAGAAAACCAGCTTTTTCCAACGCCAAAAATTTCATTTGACAATCAACCCATTTACATGATGCGGATGCTTAAGATTGCCCAGACCCAAAAACGTGCCATTCATCCTCTGGCAATTCATCAAATGATCAGAGCGGAACGACAGACCAACCTATTACGTGGGGACAAAGAGGCTTCCCATATTTTCCTTGATCTGTTATGCGATATACCGAAAGTACTTACTTCAAAAGCACGCTATAAACGTCTAAGCCAGAATAAAAATGAACGTCAGATAGCTGTTCCGTTTGACCCAGTCTCGGACGAACAATATAATTTTCATTGGCTGCAAATCCTTAATACAACAGGTGTATTGGGTCAGTTCATTCCTGAATGGCGTCATATGGTGGGACAGATGCAATTTGATACCTATCATGTATTTACCGTTGATCAACATAGTATTGAAGCTGTCAAACTTTTGGCGCTACTCGAAGCAGGATATTATCCCGAGGATTTGCATTTTGCCTACAAACTCATTCAGGGATTACAGTCACGACGGGCATTATATCTTGCCACCCTTCTTCATGATTCAGGCAAAGGCAAAGGTTCAGATCATTCTGAACTTGGTTCTCAAATGGCGGTTAATATTTGTGCAAGATTGCATATGTCAGCCGATGAATCAGATACCGTTTCCTGGCTTATCCTTCATCACCTGCTTTTAAGCAGTACTGCATTTCAACGCGATATCGATGACCCAAAAACAATTTTGGATCTGGTTGATACCATTCAATCTCCAGAACGTCTTCGTTTATTATTTTTACTAACCGTTTCTGATATTCGTGCCGTTAACGATAAAGTTTGGAATGCATGGAAAGCCACCCTTTTAGTCGAACTTTACAACCGAATATCCGAGGTGTTAGAAGGAAGTCTTGCAACTGCTGAACAAGATACCCGAGTCCACCAGAGTAAAGATAGTATCACCAACCTGTTGAATAGCAAAGAATTCAATTCATGGGAAATTGATGATTTTATCAAGCTGGGATATGCCAGTTATTGGCTATCTTTTGATCAAGACACATATTTGCGCCACGCGGAAATAATTACGAAAGCTAATCAATCAAGCTCTCCCCTAACGGTCCATACCCATCCCATTCATGACCGTGGTGTCACAGAAGTCACCATCTATACACAGGATCACTCCGGTTTATTTTCAAAAATCGCAGGTGCCCTATCGATTGCTGGGGCATCCATTGTGGATGCACGAATTCACACCCTCACAAATGGCATGATTCTGGATACATTCTGGATACAAAATGCCTCCAAAGATGTTTTTGATGAACCCCACCGCCTGAAAAGAGTTGAGGAATTAATTCATTCAACTCTCGAACAGAAAACAGACATAGAACAATGCATATATAATTATTCCCATCACCTGTTATATGGAAGACGTATGCGGGCAATTCATGTCCCTCCCCGTGTTGTTATAGACAATCAGGCTTCTAACAGTTTTACCGTCATTGAAATCAATGGACGTGACCGGATTGGTTTACTTTATGATGTGACAAAGACTATTAAGGAACAAAATCTACAGATAAGTTCCGCCCATATTACAACTTATGGTATTAGAGCTGTGGATGTTTTCTATGTTAAAGACGCGTTTGGTCTAAAAATTCAAGATAAAACCAAATTGTCTCTCATAAGAGACGCTATTCTTCAAAAACTATACCAAGCTGAAGAAAAAATTACTGGTCAACAATCTGAAAAATCTAAGGTAACACAACATCAACCTCAGTCAGAAAATATCAATTTATAAATTTACTTACTTTTTTTTCCAATGCAAGTTTTACCTTATCAATGACAGCTTGCCAGCTCTCTTCCCCATTCCCCGCTTTTTCTTGTTTGAATAATGTCAAAGTTGGATACCACAAATTCTTTTTTGGTATATCGGGACTTTGATTGTACCATCGCCAGTCCCCACCATAACGGTTTAAAAGCCAGGTCTCTTTACCTAAAATACCGGCAAGATGCGCTATTACAGTATCAACTGTTATGATCAAGTCCATTTTCTGCATAATTATGGCTGTATCAAGTAAATCACCCTGTGGTAAAGTCAATATTTTATATTTATCAAGTAATTTCTGAGAAAAATTAATTTGTAAAGATTGAAAAATCACATGTTGAATTGAAAATAACGTTGATAATAATTTAAAAGATATAGACCTTATTCGGTCAAATCGATAATCCGGACTACCTGCCCAACAAATTCCAACATGAAATTTGTTTTCATGCAAAACTATTTCATTTGTTTTATCAAGAATAACTGTAGGCATAATTGGAATGAAATTGATATCTAACAAATAGGGCAAACTCATTAATCTTGCCTGGAAATCAATTGGCTGATTAATTTCCTCCCCTTTTACAATAACTTTACAAATATTATTTAATTCCTGTTGAACAATAACCAATCCAACCAATCGATATACAGGTAAAGGAACTTCCAAAATTATAGAAAGGTTTTTATCTAAATATGGCAGATACCGGATAAACTGAAGAATATCCCCCAATCCCTGTTCTGATCTTATCAGCAATGTGCCTTTTAGCACTTTCCCGTCCCAAAAAGGTATATCAGAATATTCTGGAGCAATTTCAAGTAAAGGATGACGAGATTCCATAAGTCTCCAGCCTTCTTTAAATTGACACTTAGCCAATAATATCGATGACAAATTATATTTTATTCTGTTCTGATCTTCCTCTGACAAAAAATGTAAATCATCATCATGAAACAATCTAATATACAGTTTTTCAGCCTCGTCAATCATTCCTAATTCAAAAAATAACGTACCTAAATTCAAGCCTATTTTCAGATCTGCCGGAAATTTGTCATAAACCTTCTTCAGTAACTTTAGAGATTTCAGCAATGATCCCTCTGCCATATAAACAAGGGACAAATTAACCTGACATTCTGAATTGTCATTCTGCTTATCAAATGCTTTTTCCAAATAATGTTTGGCTTCATCAATTTGATTTAATTGAAATAATATCCCCCCTAAATTAGCATAGGCACCGTAATCATCATGTTTTAAATGAATAATTTTCTTATAAACAATAACAGCTTCATCCAACAAATTTAACGCCTGCAAAACCAATGCAAGTTTAAATAGAAAATCTATTTCTCCTGGATTATTCCTGACAGATTCCTGTGCAACCGACAAAGCTGTTTCATAAAAATGCCGATCCCAATAAAAATCGATCAAATCATTCCAATAATTGAATGTCTTCTGTTGTAATTCAACCGCCTGCTTAAATGTCTGTTCGGCACGTGTATAATCATCTAAATCATTATAAACTCTTGCTATGGCGTTTAATGCCCGATCATCGGATGGTTGTAAAATAATTGCACTTTTTAGCGCTGATTTAGCCTCATTTAAATGACCCTGACAATGCAGCGCTTTCCCAAGAATTACATAATATTCAGGTTTGGAAGAAAGTTGGACGGCCCTACCTGCGAAACCTATGGATAGATCAAACCTTTTGGCCATATAAAAAACAAGTGAGCGCCCATATAATGCATCTGGTTCATCAGGATTGCTTTCTAAAATTTCAAAGAAAGCTTGATCCGCTTCTTGAAATTTTCCCTCGGATATGTAATCCATACCCAATTTTATCAACAGCTTATAATTTGTCATAAACAAATGTCACTTTATAAACAGAAGAATGGTCAAAAATTAATCAATACAAATTTTTTGGTTTAAAATTTCGTGCGTTATACATTTTTTTTATTCTATTATGAGAATAACAGTATTAAATAAGGTTAGTCTCTATCATAATCTTTGATTTTAACTTATAAATAAACAAAAATTAACTGGTAATAGAATATTCATCATGAGCATTTTAAAATATTGTTTCATTGCCCTGTCCATGATCCTGATGGTTGTGTTCGTCTCTTTTGACAAGGGTATGGCAAAGCAAAAATTAGATCAACCCTCTCTATTACCATCCAATGCGTTACAAAGCGTTGCAACTGTTAATCAATATATTCCAAATTATATTGCGGTTGATACGGAAAAAAGAATTTTTGTTCAATTTTTCAATTACAATAGAGATTCAGGCCCTTCCCTGGCAACTATAAACGCTGACAACTCAGTTACTCCATATCCGGGAGGTCAATGGAATGACTGGAACAAGACATCCAACCTTGATCCCTCAAACGCATTTGTTGGATTGTCTGGAATGACCTTAACACCTGATGGTTATCTATGGATCATTGATAATGGTATCGATAAATTCGGAAACAAGCCAAATAAAAAAGGCATTAAAATAATTAAGATAGATACAAAAACCAATAAGGTTGTTGATACCTATCCCATTCCTTCCTCTGTCATTTTGCCTAAATCGGTTTTTAATGCGTTGGCTGTCCACGACCATCATGCTTATTTTGCAGATAAAGGTGCCCCCGCCTTGATTATTATGGATTTAAACAATAATCAAGCCAGACGTGTCTTAAGCAATTCATCCAGCCTATATTCTCGACAACCCATTATCGTCGATCATAATCTTATACGTCCAAGTAGCGATCAGAATTCTTTTTTCAACGTTAACCAAATCGCAATCACCCCCGATGGAAAGAGACTTTATTATCAGGCTGTCAGTGGTCCACTTTATCGTATCGACACCATGTATCTCAATGATCCTACATATTCGGAATCCGAATTAAATGAAGCGATGATTCTATGGCTTGAAACTCCCTCTTCAGGTGGGATCACATGTGATAATGAAGGCAATCTTTATTTTACTGACATCTCCACAAACAGTATCTATCGTTTTACCCAGGGACGCATTTTAAATAAAATTGTTACGGATCCCCGCCTGCAATGGCCCGCTCATCCTTTTGTTCTACAGGATAAAACCCTATATACTCCTGTAAATCAGTTTATCCATCATTCGGCATTGGATCATAATAATCATTCAACGATTAAATGGCCTTTGACGATTTACAAAATTGACCTTCCACCCTTAAAATAAATTCTATCTAAAAAACAGGTTACCATGCGTTACATATCCACACGGGGACAAGCCCCAATTTTAAATTTTTCTCATACGCTCCTTACGGGTCTTGCAGAAGATGGAGGCTTATATATTCCTGAAACCTGGCCACACCTTTCCCATAATGATCTTAGGGAATTGAGAAAGCTTGATTATTCAGAACTTGCCGCAAAAATTATTGGTTTATTTACAGGGGATGATATACCTGCTCCCATCCTTTTGGATTTATGCAAACAATCCTACGCAAGTTTTAACCATAAAGCAATTGTCCCCTTGGTTCAGCTCGAACACAACCTTTTTGTTCAGGAACTTTTTCATGGTCCCACCCTGGCTTTTAAAGATATGGCGATGCAGCTTTTGGGACGCCTGTTTGATTATGTTCTCAGCCAACGAGAGGAGCATATCACAATTGTAGGTGCGACCTCAGGCGATACAGGCTCTGCCGCAATAGAGGCTTTTAAGGACAGTAAATATCTTACGGTCACTATTTTACATCCCTATGGACGCACATCAGAAGTCCAGCGTCGTCAAATGACAACCGTCCTTTCACCCAATATCAATAATATTGCCATTAAAGGTTCCTTTGATGATTGCCAGGATTTAGTCAAGTCCATGTTTGCTGACATGCCATTCCGTAAAGAAATGCATTTATCTGCCATAAATTCCATTAATTGGGGGCGTATCGCCGCACAAATTCCCTATTATATTTATGCGGCACTATGTTTAGGCGCTCCTGACCGTGAGGTTTCCTTTACTGTCCCAACAGGAAATTTCGGCAATATACTTGCTGCATGGACGGCAAAGAAAATGGGGCTTCCCATTAAATTTTTAGGAGTCGCCTCCAATCATAATGATATCCTAACACGCTTTTTATTAAATAATGACATGAGTATACAAGAGGTAAAACCGAGTTTATCTCCCTCAATGGATATCCAGATTTCTTCGAATTTTGAACGGTTGCTTTTTGAATTGCTTGATCGTGATGCAGCGCAATGCTGTCAAATCATGCAAAATTTCCGCAAGGATGGAAAAATGAATATTCCTGAACAATCCTGGACAAAAGCGACTCAGAATTTTAAGGGAATGTCACTGAATAATGAAGAAACGAAAAAAGCCATTACAAAAATTTTCAAAGATTCACTGTATCTTGCAGACCCACATACTGCAATCGGAATAATAACCGCACAAAAATATCTTGAAAAAGATGTCCCTATGGTAGCTGTTGCAACAGCTCATCCGGCCAAATTCCCTGATGCGATTAAACAGGCAACAGGAATTCTTCCTCCACTGCCACTTGCAATGGCGGATTTATATGAAAGAAAAGAAAACTATCAAATTCTTCCTGCAGATTTACAAGCAATTGAAAATTCAGTCCGCACTGTAGCCTATCAAAATAATTTTTAATTTTAGGATAATTATGAATCAAGCCATAAATATCACACGTCTTCCTTCCGGCATGTTGGTCGTGACTGAACAGATGAAACATGTAGAAACCGTTTCCATGGGAGCTTATATTTCAGTCGGGACAAGATATGAAAAGGCTGAAGAAAATGGAATATCCCATTTTCTGGAACATATGGCTTTCAAGGGTACACACTCGCGCTCTGCATCCGTTATTGCGGAAACGGTTGAAAATGTTGGTGGACACATCAATGCCTTTACCGCCCGCGAACTTACAGCCTATTATCTTAAACTTTTAAAGGATGATGTGGAACTGGGGACAGATATTCTGGGCGATATCTTGATCCATAGTATTTTTGATGCGGAAGAATTTGAAAAAGAGAGAAATGTTATTCTTCAGGAAATCGGTCAAGTTAATGATACACCTGATGAAATCATTTTCGATTATTTCCAGGAAACCGCTTATCCCGATCAACCAATGGGACGTCCCACTCTTGGGACAAGCAGTATTATCAGATCTTTGCAAAAAGAACATCTGCAACACTATATGAATTCACATTATAATGCGGAAAATATTATTTTCTCTGCAGCTGGTAATATTGAACACAATAAAATTGTTGCGTATGTAAACAAATATTTCAAAGACTTACCAAAAAAAAAATCAGTCTCTCCTGTTGCAGCCCTATATAAAGGTGGGGAATTCAGAAAATTAAAACACTTGGATCAGGCACATATTATTCTGGGCTTTCCATCATTTACATTCAAACATCCATGTTATTATGCCTCCATTCTTTTATCTATTATTCTCGGTGGCGGAATGTCCTCCCGTCTTTTTCAGGAAATACGAGAAAAAAGAGGGCTTGTTTACACAATCTACGCTTATAACCTTACCCATCAGGATGATGGAATATTCAGTATTTATACAGGTACTGGTAAAGAACAGGTCAAGGAATTAATGCCTGTTCTCGTACAAGAATTGAAAAATATTCAAAAATACATCAAGCCCGAGGAATTACAACGCACCAAGGCTCAATTAAAGTCTTCCCTGTTAATGTCAATGGAAAGCACTAACAGCCGTTGTGAACAACTTGCACGTCATTTACAGATTTATGGCCGGATCATTTCCCCCCAGGAAATTTCCAAACGCATTGATGCTGTCACCCTTGATGACATATGCCAAGCTGCAAAACACATTTTTACCCGTGTTCCCACGCTAACAGCACTGGGTCCTATTGAAAACGTTCCATTTCTATCAAGTATTACCGAAAGTCTTGCACAATGACAGATCATAAAGATTTTATCAAAAACCTGATTTTAAAGGCTGAAAAGGCAGGGGCGACCGATGCGGATGCAATCTATCTTGAATCTACATCCGTTGGTGTGCAGGTCAGAAATGGTCAGGTGGAAGAGCTTGAACGTTCCGAATCAAAAACAGTTGGATTAAGAGTTTTAGTTAACAAACGCGTTTCAACAGTCTCAACAACTGATTTGCAACAACAGAATATGGAAAAGCTGGTAGAGCATGCTATTTCAATGGCAAAAATATTGCCAGAGGATCCCTATGCCGAATTGCCCGCACCCTCAGGAAAAAATTATATTGAACCGCAAAAGCTAGATCTGTATGACCCTACAGAACAATCAACCAAACAGATGATTGAGCAAGCCAAAGCCGTGGAAACTGCCGCAATAACCATAAAAGGAATAACAAATAGTATGGGAGGAAGCTGCAGTTATGGCAAGACAGCTATGACCCTGGCAAACAGTAAGGGTTTTTTGGGATCTTATCAACGTACCTCTCATTCGCTGGCTGTTTGTGTTCTGGCAGGAACCGGTACAGAAATGCAAAGAGATTATGACTTTCATTCCTCTGTTCATCTTCAGGATTTACAGTCCCCCAAAATCATCGGTGAAAATGCCGCCCGTAAAACGTTGGCCAAATTAAATCCCTCCAAACCCAAAACAGGTATATTATCTGTCGTTTTTCATCCTCGGGTTGCCAACAGCATTGTTTCTCATCTGGCAAGTGCATTAAATGGTCATGCAATTGCAAAAGGAACTTCTTTTTTGAAAGAGAAAATGGGACAGTTTGTTTTTCCCGAAAATATAACCATTATTGATAATCCATACAAAATAAGAGGGTTGGCATCTCGTCCTTTTGATGCTGAAGGATTGTTTCCTGAAGAATTGAAACTGGTTGATTCTGGTAAAATAGCCAATTGGTTGTTAGACAATCGTACAGCAAAACAACTCGGTCTGCAAAGCAACGGTCACGCAACCAGAGGTCCATCATCTCCACCCACACCAACGACAACCAATCTGTATATTCAGCCTGGCAAACAAACCCCCGAAGAATTGATGAAAGATATTGCAGAAGGTATTTACATAACAGAACTATTAGGTTCATCGGTCAATATTGTCACAGGTGACTATAGTCGTGGCGCCAGTGGGTTTATGATCAGAAATGGAAAAATTGCTGAACCAATTATGGAATTCACACTTGCTGGCAATCTAATGGACATGTTTTCAAAACTTCACGTCGCAAACGATCTTGATTTCAGATATACTACCAATAGTCCAACTCTACGGATTGATGAAATCAGTATTGCTGGACAATAATTTCATAACCTTAAGAGATGGATCAATAAAATGAAACGTGCGACCTTACACAGCCGTACACTGTTATTTTTATTAAGTGCTGCTTTGATTAGCCCCCCGCTCCTCATTTCTTCCTCTCATCAAGCTGAAGCAAGAGCAGGACGAGGGTTTTCCATGGGTAGCAGGGGAAGCAGAACCTTCAGCTCACCTTCCTATACTAGAATAACTCCTAATGGAGGACAATCTTTTCAACGTACCATGACGAGACCTCCAGCAACTAATAATTCAGGTTTTAATGCGCGCCCTGTAGCACCGTCAGCTCCAACTACGCGACAGATATCCCCCAATAACGCAACAGCTCCGCAAAGAGGAAATTTTCTTAAAGGAGTTGCCGGAGGAGTTGCCGGAGCGGCTGCCTATGATATGTTGATGGGTCATCATCAAACCAACGCCCAAACTCCCGCTGCTAATGCCAATCAAAATACTGATCAGAACATGAATCCGTCAGATCCCAATACAATGCAATCACATCCGACACCAATGTCTCAACAGACACCCAAAAAGCATAATTCATCAGGATCTCTTGTATGGATTATAGTTCTTGGGCTTCTGGTATGGTTTGGTATCCGTTATTTTCGCAAAAATTCTGCCATTAATAAAGGACAAGGAAACAATAATTCAATAAATCCGATTAAGGAATATATCAAGGAATCAAATATACAACTTAATCAAAACGATTATACTGTTTTCCAACAACGACTCATCGAAATACAAGAATCCTGGAATCATCAGGATTTAGGAAGTATGCAAAAAATTGCCACTCCCGAGATGGTGTCTTATTTCAATGAGCAACTTACCGATTTGGCTAGTAAAGGTCTGCATAACAGCACTTCAAATGTACAATTTGAACAAGGGGATCTTTCCGAAGTTTGGACTGAAGGTACGCGTGAATATGCTACAGTGGCTATGCGTTATTCGCTAATCGATATAACGACCGACAATAACGGAAACGTTGTAGAAGGTAATCCAAATCAGCCTGTAACTGTAACAGAACTTTGGACTTTCGTACGATCGGTTGATCATAATTGGTGGTTGTTGTCTGCCATCCAACAACAGAAATAATTTAAACTTTGATTAAGGTGATAATATATAAAATTCCACTTAATCCCAAAAATGCATAAAATAAAATTTTATTCCTTTGAATGTTACGGCGTTTTTTTTCCTGCCTTTCTTCAAGGGATATTTTTTTTTCAAAATATATCATGATTGATATTAGACACCCCATAAATCATAAATATAATGATCTATAATCAAGGCTAAAAATAAAAAAAAGAGATAAATCAAAGAAAAACGAAAAGACCATCTTGCCGCTTTATCACTTCTTAAACTTTTTCCTGAATGATCCTGTTTTTCAAGTAAAACACAAATGGCCATAAACATAAATCCGACATTCAATATCAACGCTGCCACCATATAGACGCTATGCGTGAAATGAAAATACACAGGCAATAAACTGACAATGGCCAACAAAATAGTATATATGAAAATCTGCCACCGTGTATGTCTGGCCCCTTTCACAACTGGAAGCATGGGAATACCAGCCCGTCCATAATCCTTGCAAGCATATAAGGATAAAGACCAAAAATGGGGAGGTGTCCAGAAAAAAACAATCAAAAACAGTATTATTGGGAATAATTGGATCTGTCCAGTTACACTTATCCAACCTATCAAGGGAGGAAAAGCACCCGCTGCCCCACCAATAACAATATTTTGCGGGGTTGATCTTTTTAACCAAACTGTATAAATCACACTATAATAAAATATTGAAAACGCCAGTATAAAACTTGCAAAAAAATTTGTAGCCAGAAACATAAGGATGACAGAGATAATGGATACAGTTACCCCATAAATCAAAGCATCTGAAGATTGAACCCTCCCCGAGGGCAAAGGACGGGTTATAGTCCTGTTCATAACACGATCAATATCCTGATCGTACCACATGTTAATGGCGCCAGCACCTCCTGACGCAAGACAAATACAAATAATACTTATCAAAGAAATAAAAGGGTTTGCATATCCAGGTGCCAAAATAATGCCGACAATTCCTGTAAAAACAACCAAAGAAATAACCCTTGGTTTTAACAGAAGGAACCAATCCCTGACATTGCTTCCAACAATTAGTGGGTCGAAGCGTATACGCTGGTTGACAGCATTATTCTCAATCTGAATTTTACTCATCTGTTTTGCTTGTTTGCAGTAAACATGGGAGAAGGCAATTTCCATTCATTCGTGATCGCACCTTTACCCCAATAATTGGCTACAGGTTTAACCACGTTATAAAATATGGCATTGATAATCACACCCTGAAAAACAAATATGGATAGTCCCATAAATATGTCACCCCAAAAAACTGTGTTTCTACCTAATGGGATTATTTTCAATGTCAGAACAATTCCAATCATTGTAATCACAAAATGTGAAATTCCCAATGATTCTGAATATTGTTTTCCAAAAATTTTACCCATCCAAAAATAAAACCCTGCAAAAATTGATAATATAATTGCATAAGTTAGAGTTGAATGAATCTGATCTATTCCTTGAATTAATCCTTTATATGGCCAGGCAAAAAGTAAAAGGAACAAGCAACCCAACGACCATAGCATAGGCGTTGATACGTTTTTTAAGCCTGTTTTAAACAAGTTCAATGCAAAAATACTTAAAACACATATCAATCCATATAAACCAACAGCAAATATAGTTTCGATGTTCACAAATGAATCTGTCTGAAAGTAGACTTCTGTAAATATGGATTTATTCCAAAATAAAAATAATAGAAGAGAGAATGCTGTTGTAATGCCAATTAATAAAATTTTATCCGATTTGATTCTGTTTTCCGAGATTGTCTGAAAAATATGAAATAAGATACCAAAAGATGGCAAGATTAAAACTACAACCATGGGGAAAACGAAATTTTTAACAGTTTGTGAAATTGCCCAATCCAACTGCATATTATAATTGAAATAATCTCGTGTTAATATCCCCAATAATATTGATCCCACTCCCAATAAAAAACTCGCACTTATAACATGCATCCAGGCAAATAGGGGAATTGAGTAATATTTAATATCCTGCCCACGATTATTAATAAAAGTAACAAG
>NZ_JAXOQA010000014.1:0-37255 GCF_047307945.1 Commensalibacter sp. A3DC
TGGCTTATGAGGATAAGGATCCAGTAATAATGCTAGTTGCTGTGCGGTTACTTCTCCAATGTCAATATAGTCATTATCATAAGGAATGATATCTGGATCATCCAGCTCCTCCAGTTCACTTGAAACTTGAGACAAAGGTATAAAAATCAACTCAAATCCATCTTCGATATCAACCGGAAAATCCTCTAGGGAAACAACACAATTTTGTATTATGCTGCTTTTCAGTATTCCCTGCGCCCTTATATGCCCACCATGAAAATAAGCCAATTTATAAAAACATGACAAAGAAAGAATTTCAGGAATTGAAAACCGCTCAGCCAAAGCCTTTCTTTCTGATTTATTTGCTTCAATGGTAACCCTGAATTCTTTTTTTTGTATTTGATTGATAAATATTTTTTTTGAAAACTCGCAACAGTTATTCATTTTTTTCTTTCTAATGTTTTTTTTTGTTGCAGTTTAATTTAAACTACAATACCTCTTTAATTATAAGATTAATTTTTCGTTTAACTTGAGGATCATGTATTCATTATGCCTTCCAGCTTCAACAAAAAACCTCTTGTATCCCTTCTTAAAGATAAATCCTGTCCTCAATTTAAGCAAAAAACAAGCAAGAATATTATTTTAGGTTCCTTAATCTCTTGCAGCCTATTATTTTCCGCCTGCTCAGTTCTCTCCCCCCCTCCAATGCCAAGAGGAACAATAATTGAAAAAAATGACCTTTCTGCATTAAAAGTTAACAGTACCAGTAAATCAGATGTTATCGACATTTTGGGATCTCCTACAACCTACGCGACATTTAATAATAATAACTGGATTTACATATCGATGATGACTCATCTTGTCCCGCTTTCCTATCCAGGAATAAAAAAACAAAAAGTGCTCTCCTTATATTTTAATGAAAGTGGGACATTAACAAAAATTCAAGAATTGGGTAAAAGAGACGCTAAAAATGTCAGCATGGTATCAGAGGTAACTCCAACTCCTGGAACAAAAACTAATTTTTTCCAGCAATTATTAGGAAATATTGGCAAATACTCTCCACTAAGTGCAATGGGACTTGGAAGTACCTTCGGACCGAACAGTAACGGTGGTCCTTTCTCAAGCAATCCACTTACAACGGGTGGACCTGGCAGCTCAGGAAATACATTGCCATAAAACTATCTGGGTATAAATATGATTACTCTCAGCCCTCCCAATGGGCTGGTTTCTAATTTTATATCACCACCATGTCCCTGAATTATATTTTTCGCAATAGACAATCCCAATCCGGTCCCTTTTTGTCTATTACCTGTCTCAAATGGCGTGAATACACTTTCCCTTCTTTCGATTTCAATTCCTGGACCGTCATCATCGATGATGAACTGTATTCCTTTTCCTTTCATATGAACCCTTAGTTTTACATCCCCCCCATATCTTTTAGCATTATCTAAAATATTGGAAAAAACTCGGCGTATGCTATGAGGTCTAATAATCAAATCTGGCAGGTCATGATCAATTTCAACTGACAAAAATCGTGTATCAGCCCGAGATGCTGCTGCAACACAATCTTTAATTAACTGAGAAACATCTGTTAGAACCGGTTCTTCCGTTCCTTCACCCCTTGCAAAGGAAAGGTAAGCAGAAATCATTTGTTCCATTTCCTCAATGTCGGTAATCATTTCCAAGATATCTTGAACCTGTTCCTCAGCATTAAACATTCCTTTTTGAGGGAGCATGGCTAAACTCAGCCTTAATCGAGTCAAAGGCGTTCTCAAATCATGAGAAACGCTTGCCAATATAACAGTACGTTGTTTGACATATCTTAAAATTCTTTCACGCATGACATTAAAGGCAATTGCTGCATTCCTTAGTTCTCTTGAACCATCAGGATGTAAATTACCTGGATCAATCCCTTTACCAAATTTTTCAACAGATCTGGATAATCTTCGAATGGCCCTGAACTGTATCCACGCAAAAACAGAAGTCATTATAAACAAAACCAAGGCACTTCCCACAATCCAGAAAATAAAAAGCCAAACACTACCAGCCGTTAATTTTTTTTTGGGTATTAGAATGTCCACTACACTTTGTTTTAATTCTATGGATATCTTGACCTGATCTTTTATACTGAACCAGTCAACAACAAACCGTTCATCAAGTCGATCCGTCAGGGTTTGATTGAGAAGCTCATCAACAGGTCCGATAATATTCGATTTTTTTCTTGAGTTTCCAAGGAATATTTGACCTTTGCGCCAGGTAATCGAGTATTGAAAATATTTTTGTGCATCCTCAATAATTTGATTGCATTTTACTCTCGAATTAGTTTGGTTAAACTGATTGACGATGAACTCAACCTCACTGCCAACAGTATCTGTCAAACGACGAGAAACAGTACTAAGATAATTACCATAAAACAATTCCAGTGAAATTGTTTGCGTAACAATCAATGGAATTAAAATCATCAAAAGTGAACGACTAAATAAAGAGCGCGGCAAAATTCGTCGTACAGTGCGTTCAACAATAAATTTACGATTTATAAAATAATTTGGAATTTTTAAATTCGTATATGAATTTTTCACAATTATATTTTCTGTTATTAATTAATTTTTCAATATCCAGGTTTTAAAACATACCCTTTACCCCTTACGGTATGTAAAAATTGCGGTTGTCGAGGGTCCGTCTCAATACGTCTTCGTAACCTTGTTACTTGAACATCAACGGCACGCTCACCAATTTCCTCCATTCCAATTTTTTGAACGATTTCCTCACGGGATAAAATCTCATTAGGTTGCGCCGCCAATACCCTTAACAAGGCTATCTCCCCCCCTGTTAAATGAATAATGCCATTTTTATCGCATAACAAATTTCGAACAGGGTCAAACTCCATATTTCCAAGACGAATTAAACGTATATTTTCCGCTGCAATGGGTTGCGTCAATCGGCGAAACTGAATTTTCAGCCGAAGCAACAACTCTTTGGGTTCGAAAGGTTTTCCCAAATAATCATCTGCACCAGCTTCCAATCCAGCTATGCGATCTTCCGGTTCTCCCCTGGCTGTCAAAAGGATGATCGGCATATCCTTGCCTTCCTCCCGAAGGGAATGTGTCAATTGCAAACCATCCTCACCTGGCATTGTAACATCCAGTACCAATGCATCAGGTTGCAAAAACTTTAACATTTGACGCGCTTCATATGCTGATTCCGCTCCACTGATCCGGAAACCATTTTCACTTAAATAACGCTGTAACAACCGGCGTAAACGCGGATCATCATCAATAACTAAAATATGTAAAATATCTTTTTCGTTTGGTGATTTGTTATTTTCCGACATTATTTTTATCTTTAATTTTACGAATGGTAAGATTTTCTAGCATTTTTTTGGATTTTTTACTGATCATACCATATAATATACGCTGGAATCCTTCTATATATGTATTATTGGAAACCTCTCTAAAAGCGCGAACAAATTGTTTGCGTTGAAGACTAAAAAGTTCCTCCTCTAGTTTTTTCCCTTTTTTTGTCAAGAATAACACTTTTTTCCTGCGATCTGTTGGAGTTTGCTGAAAATAGACAAAATCTTGTTCAAGCGTCTCTCTTAATACGCGATTCAAACTTTGTTTTGTAATTCCAAGCATTGAACATAGCTCACCTACCGAAATCCCAGGATAATGACAGATAAATTGCATCAATCGAAAATGAGCCAACCCAATTCTATATTCATCTAATATTGGTTCAACGATAGACATGGCTTCATGATGGATAAAAAAAAATATATCCTGCATAAATCGAATTTTATCTTCATGCAGAAATAATAACTCTTCACCAGCTTTGTATAAAGGTAAATCAAAATTTATAGAACGAGACAAATAAAAAACTTTATATAAGTTGAAAACCGTGAGACAATAATAATCTATTTTCTTTTTAAATAAAATAGAGTATGTTTGCGGTAAACTTATAACAATTATAAACATTGATATACACTATATACCTTATTACTTAACTTTTAACTTTAACAGGAGATGATGACCAAGTGCAGGTTTTGGTTAGAGACAATAATGTTGATCAAGCTTTGAAAGCTTTAAAAAAGAAAATGCAACGCGAGGGAATTTTCCGTGAAATGAAACTTCGTCGCCATTATGAAAAACCCTCTGAGCGACGTGCCCGTGAGGCTGCAGAAGCTGTAAGACGTGCACGTAAAATGGAACGTAAACGTTTGGAACGTGAAGGTTTTTAAACCGCAAAAGTTTTATTCTTATAAAAGAAATTAAATGATATTTCTTTTATAAGATATATTCTAAAGTAAATTTACATTTTACAATATCAGTTCTTATCACCAAAAATCCATTAATCTAAATTGAGCAAATAATATTAGATACGAATTAAATTTGCCCAAAATATTATATTGATAATGTTGATTACCAGCATTTCCTATGCTGAACATAACCTTACATATCGTTGTAATTGATCTTATTCATTTAATGAATAATAATTTATCAAAAGTTATGTTAAAAACTTTATATTCAATATTTTTAATTTTTTCCATTTAAATGATCAAGAATAAGTTTTCCCATCTCTTGCGTGTTAACCTCTTTTTTTCCCATACTCATAATATCCGGTGTACGATAATTTTGGTTTAATACCAATTTACATGCATTTACGATTTTCCGTGAATTTTGTTGTTCATTAAATGAATATTTCAACATCATCGCCAAAGAAAGAATTTGTGCCAAGGGGTTGGCTTTTCCTTGTCCAGCTATGTCTGGAGCACTGCCATGAATTGGTTCATACAATGCTGGAATAACCCCATTTGACTGTTTCTCCCCTAGTGTAGCTGAAGGCAACATACCCAAACTTCCCGTCAGCATTGCAGCCAAATCTGACAGAATATCCCCAAAAAGATTGCTGGTCAGAATAACATCAAATTGTGAGGGTTGACGGACCAATTGCATTGCACAATTATCTGCTAACATATGAGATAAATTGACATCTGGATACTCTTTTTGGTGAATCTCTGTCACCACTTCCTTCCATAAAAGACCGCTTTCCATCACATTACATTTATCAACAGAACAAACATGATTTTGGCGTTGACGAGCCAACTCAAAAGCTACACGGGCAATTCTTTCGATTTCTTTACTTGTATAAACTTCTGTATTGATTCCCTTACGAGTTCCGTCAGGTAATGTTTCAATTCCTCTGGGAGAACCAAAATAAACGCCTCCTGTGCTTTCGCGAACAATCATTAAATCCAAACCCTTAATGATCTCAGGTTTAACTGAACTGGCCTCAATCAGAGAATCAAAAACAATCGCTGAACGTAAATTGGCAAATAAACCAAGTTCTTTACGTAAACCAATAATCCCTAATTCAGGTCGATTATTAAAATCAATATTATTCCACTTCGGTCCACCAACAGCTCCAAAAAGAACCGCATCAGCTTTTTTTGCTTTTTCAATAACCTCTTGAGTTAATGGTATTCCATTTTGATCTATGGATGCACCTCCAACCACTTCATATTCAAGCTTGAAAGATAACGTCGAGTTTTTATCTGCCCATTCAAGTACTTTTACAGCCTGTTCCATGATTTCTGGACCAATCCCGTCCCCTGGCAATACCAAAATTTTTTTTTCTTTTGTCATAAAAATTCTCGCAATAATAAAAATAATTCAATCTAAAAACTAATACCTATTTTTGAAATTAATTACATATGAAAAATGGCTCAGTTAAATAAATGAACCATTTATGAATAGAATTAATTATATATTATGTTCATCAATTACTATCTCAGGAAACCAGGGTTGCTTTTCTTTTCTGTTGTTTTCAAAATTTTTAATTGATTCAACATGTTGCATGGTTTGACCAATATCATCCAAACCTTCCAAAAGCAATTGACGGCGTAATGGATCAATTTCAAATTTAATTTTTTCACCATCAGGTCGTATAATTTCTTGATGTACCAAATCAACCGATATACGAGCATTTGCTCCCATTTTGGTATCCTCAACCAATTGTTCACAAATTTCCCTAGGCACCTTTATCGGCAATATTCCGTTTTTAAATGCATTATTAAAAAAAATATCCGCAAAGGAAGGTGCAATTACACATCGTATTCCAAAATCAAGCAAAGCCCATGGCGCATGTTCCCTGGACGAACCACAACCAAAATTTTCATAACTGATTAAAATTTTCGCCTGACGATACGGGTCACGATTAAGTATAAAATCTTTTCGTTCATTTCCATTATCATCATAACGCCAAGAATAAAAAGCGAATTTACCCAAACCACTTCTTTTGGTCGTTTTGAGAAAACGAGCCGGTATTATTTTATCAGTATCAATATTTTCTTCGGGTAATGGAGCTGCAATTGCTGTCAAACTGTCAAATTTTTCCATCACATCATATCCCTTACATCCGTTAATTCACCTTTGATTGCAGCAGCGGCAGCCATGGCTGGAGATACTAAATGTGTTCTACTGCCAGGACCTTGACGACCTTCAAAATTACGATTGGATGTGGAAGCACATCTTTGTCCTGGTTCCAAACGATCTGGATTCATTGCCAAACACATGGAACAACCAGCTTCACGCCATTCAAAACCTGCCTCTTTGAATATTTTATCCAATCCTTCGGATTCAGCTTGTTTCTTAATTAATCCAGATCCGGGTACAGCCAATGCCCAGACATGATCTGCAATTTTATGCCCTTTAAGAATATATGCCGCAGCCCGAAAATCTTCTATACGACTATTTGTACAAGAGCCAATAAAAACAGCGTCAATTTTTGTACCGGCAATCGGTTGACCAACTTTCAGATCCATATAGTTCAACATGCGTTTTTTTCTTTTACGTTGAGATTCATCCTTCAATTTTTCTGGATCTGGCACTTTATCTTTAATAGATATCACATCTTCTGGACTTGTTCCCCATGTTACCATAGGATCAAGATTGTTGACGTCTATATCTACAACTTTATCATAATGCGCCCCATCATCAGAAGCCAAACTTTTCCAGTAAGCTACAGCGTCATCAAAATTTTTCCCTTTTGGTGCAAATGGACGCCCCTTAATATATTCAAAAGTAACTTTATCAGGTGCTATAATCCCGGCTCTGGCACCAGCTTCAATAGCCATGTTGCACAAGGTCATCCGCCCTGCCATATCAAGATTTCTGACCGCTGAACCAGTAAATTCTATTACATGTTCTGTTCCACCAGCTGTACCAATTCTTCCTATAACAGCAAGAATAATATCTTTCGCACTTACACCTGGTTTTAATTTACCTTCAATATTAATCTTAAAATTCTTGGCTGGTTTCTGTAGCAAGGTTTGAGTTGCCATCACATGTTCAACTTCTGAAGTTCCGATACCAAAAGCCAGCGAACCAAATGCACCATGGGTAGAAGTATGACTGTCACCACAAACAATAGTCATACCTGGTAATGTTATCCCTTCCTCGGGTCCAACAACATGGACGATCCCCTGACGGGCAGATTTTAATGGAATGAATGGGACACCAAATTCCCTAACATTTTTCTCTAAAACTTCTATCTGATGACGACTTTCTCCTTCCTCCATCGGTTTATCCCGATCTGTTGTGGGAACATTATGATCAATAACTGCCATCATCGCTTCCGGACTGTGAATTTTACGTCCAGCCAACCGTAACCCTTCAAATGCCTGCGGGCTAGTAACCTCATGAATTAAGTGACGGTCAATATAAAGGAGTGCCGTACCATTTGGAAGTTGTTTTACCACGTGACTATCCCACAACTTATCAAACAAAGTACGAGCTTTCATTTTTTTATCCTTTTAAAATTTTATATTCAATAAGTTTATATATCCAAAATATCAAGAAACTAAAATAATTTATTCTGATAATTTTTATAAATTATCAGAATATAAAATAAAAAATCAGTTCAACCTGTTAAACAGATTCTGTTTTTTTATTAACATCGCGATTACGTTCTGCAATACGGGCTGACTTACCGCTACGACCACGCAAATAATATAGTTTTGCGCGACGAACATGACCATGACGGACAACCGTAATCGCAGAAATTGTTGGAGAATAAAGAGGAAACACACGTTCCACTCCTTCACCATTTGAAATTTTACGAACGGTAAAATTACTATTTAGTCCCTTATTTGAACGTGCAATTACGACACCCTCATAAGCCTGAACACGTTTACGTTCCCCTTCAACAACACGAACATCAACTCGTACTGTATCCCCAGGGAAAAATTCAGGAATGGCACGATCTGCTGTTAAACGAGCAATTTCGTCAACCTCATATTTTTGAATAATATCCATCATCTTTTCCTTTAACAATATATAAATTCAGTCATTATTTTTAAGGTTACTGTTACGCTGGTAACTGTCCCACAAATCTGGTCTGCGCATTCTGGTCACCATTTCAGCCTGTTCTTGACGCCATGCAGCAATTGCCCCATGATGTCCTGAAAGTAAAATCTCGGGCACGTCATATCCCTGCCACTTGGCAGGTTTCGTATAATGCGGATATTCCAAAAGACCTTCAGAAAAACTTTCTTCTTCCCCACTGGTATCAGATCCCATAACACCAGGTAACAGACGTATGCAGGCATCCATTAAAACAAGTGCGGCAGGCTCACCACCAGAAAGAATGTAGTCTCCAATAGAAATCTCCTCTATTGAATATTTTTGAAATATCCGATCATCAATCCCCTCATAGCGACCACAAATACAATATAAACCACTCCCTGATACAAACCGCAGAATATCTTTTTGTTGCAATACACGTCCTCGCGGCGAAAAATAAACAACTGGACGATCATCCTGCGGTAAAGTAGCCTGTAAGGCAGCATCAAGTATATCCACTCGAATAACCATTCCTGCCCCACCACCAAACGGCGTATCATCAACAGCCTTATGTTTGCCATGACCAAACTGACGCAAATCATGCGTTTTCAAAGTCCATTTTTCCTCTTTTAATGCTTTGCCCGCCAGGGAAAATTCCAAAAAGCCGGGAAACATCTCAGGAAATAAAGTCAACAATTCAATCTGCCAACACATTTCCCTTATTACCTTCATTAGGTGAAACCTCAATAAAATGAGGTAAACAGATTTTTACCCATCCCGCTTCAAGATCAATTACCGGTACACATTGCTTTGTAAAAGGAACAATAATGATTTCTTTGGAATCCAGTTTGATTTCAAGACTGGTACCCGCACCATAATCATGGACATGATCAATGATACCAAACGCTTCCTTTTGCTGATTGATTTTCTGAACACGAGCCTGCAAACCAATTAAATCTACCAAATAGAATTCCTCTTCTTCCAAATCTGAAAAAGAATCTCTTGTTACGTATAACTTACGGTTTGTCAGATGTTCGGCATTTGTTCTGGAATCAACAGGATTTTTATTTCCATCATAAAGGATGGCAATTGGTTCATTTTTCCAGATTAAAGACCAGCGCTCCCCATGATTATCAATCAGTTCCTTGTAATTTTGTAGATCTGCTGCCTTTTCCAGATACGAATAAACCCTTACCAGCCCGTTAACGCCATGGGGTTTCCCGATCGTTGCAACATGAACCAACTGTTTTTTCATCAAAGGGGCAACCTTATTCAATAATCAACAATTAAGCCTCAGCTTCAGCTTCTTCTTTTTTCTTAGCTGCGGCTTCAGCACGTTCCCGGGCCTTTTTCTTCGGCGCAGACTTCTGAGGCTGTTCGTTATAGACAAATTTTTCCGCCAAACCAGCATTTGCCAAAAAACGTGCAACACGATCGGTTGCCTGTGCCCCTTTTGTCAACCAATAACTAATCCGTTCATTAAACAAACGAACTCTTTCAGCATGATCGGAAGGAAGCATGGGGTTATAAGAACCCACTTTTTCAATAAAACGTCCATCCCGAGGTGAACGGCTATCAGCAATAACTATGTGATAGTATGGACGTTTTTTTGACCCTGAACGGGATAAACGGATTTTAAGGCTCATTGATTCTTTTTCTCCAGATTCTAGCCATTAATGAAAGAAACTAACGCATCATCCCACCACCAGGTGGAGGCGTCATTCCTTTAGGTAAAAGAGCAGATAACCCCTGTCGCATTAAACCTTTAACGCCCAGCTTGTTAAACCGCTTCATCATGGAAGCCATCTGATCATATTGTTTTAACAACCGATTGACTTCCTGAACTGTTGTCCCCGATCCTGCCGCAATCCTTTTTTTACGAGATGCCTTAATAATATCAGGCTTTTTACGTTCGGCCTTAGTCATTGATGAAATAATGGCCTGATGACGTTTAAGAATCGAGGTGTCTATCTCTTTATTGCCAAGTTTTTCTTTAACTTTTCCCATACCTGGGATCATGTCCATAATGTTGGAAATTGATCCCATTTTATTTATCTGTGAAATTTGAGTCGAATAATCATTCAAATCAAATTTTCCCTTGAGCATCTTCTTGGCAAGACGTTCATTTTCCTCTGTATCGAGAGTTTCAGAAGCTTTTTCAACCAGCCCCGCTATATCTCCCAATCCCAGAATACGGCTGGCGACACGTTCGGGATAGAATTCCTGTAACGCATCAACCTTTTCACCCATACCAACCAGCTTGATTGGGGCGCCAGTAATTGCCCGCATTGATAATGCGGCACCACCTCGTGCATCCCCATCCATACGGGTCATAACAACACCCGTAATCCCAACTTTCTCATTGAAATGCTTGGCTGTGTTAACCGCATCTTGCCCTGTCATAGCATCAACGACAAGAAGGGTTTCAACAGGCTGAACCGCATCTCTGATATTTTGAACCTCCTGCATCAAAACATCATCAATCGCCAAACGTCCAGCTGTATCCAGGATAACAATATCATATCCCTCTAAACGACCGATCTCCATGGCCCGTTTGGCAATTTGCAATGGATTTTGTCCCTCGATAATTGGTAATGCAGTTACGCGTATCTGATTGGCCAATTGCTGCAATTGCAATTGGGCGGCAGGACGATAGGTATCCAAACTGGCAAGCAATATTTTCTTGCGTTCACGACGATTTAGGAAATATGCAATCTTTGCCGAAGTCGTGGTTTTACCAGATCCTTGCAAACCCACCATCAAATAAGGAACAGGTGGCGCAGCATTCAATGCAAGAGGTACAGCACCTGATCCACCCAATGCATCAATCAATGCATCATTTACAATTTTGGCAATTGCCTGACCAGGTGAAATATTGTGCAAGACTTCCTGACCAACAGATTTTTCCTGAACCTTTTTAACAAATTCCTTGACGACAGGCAAAGCAACGTCAGCATCAAGCATTGCCAAACGGATCTCACGCATGGCCTCATTAACGTCTTCCTGAGACAATGCCCCCCGTTTCGAAAGTCCGTCAAATACACCAGAAAGTTTACCAGATAAACGGTTAAACACGTTTTTTTCCTACATTTACACAATAAATAACGCGTTACTGCACGAGCCTTCGTGAGGTAACGTTTCTTAATCTAGAAAATAGAATTAACCTGATTTTTAATTAGTTGTCAATTGAATAATTGTTTAATAAGAAGCATGTTGTTCAATTCTATCTGTCACCATGCTTCTTATAAAAAGCTTCAGCTAATTATTGATTATTATTGAGCTTGGTTAGGCGCAACCATTGGTGCTGCGGTTCCATTTGTTGCTGTTTGACGCATCTGTCCACGCAATAACTGCATTTGACCATGAATGTCCTTCATCTTGATGATACGCGCTTTTAACTGAACCAACTGGTCTGGCGTCAAAATGTTACGAAGGGCAAGTAATGTCTTGGTATGATTTTCAGCAGTTTCTCTGTGAAGTTTTTCCAATTTATCCACAAATGGATCAAGATTTCCTTTTGTTACTTTACCAGGTGCCAATAAAGCATTTGCCATATCTCTATGTACAGCCTCAACTTGCTGACGAGTGGTTTCTTCCTTTAATCGAGCACTATCGACGATTACCTTGGCTTTTGCCTGTTGTTCGGCGCTAAGATTAAGATTTTCGAACATGTATCCCAATGGACCAACCGCAGGCCCAAATATGCCACCGGGAGGTGGAGGTGGAGGTGCCATTCCAACAGGTTGGGCCATTGCGGATACCATACTGCCAAGGCTTAGACCGCCGGCAACAGCCAAAGAGGTTAACATTTTCTTATTAAACATAAAAAGCCATCCTTTCTTTATTGAAAAGCAATAAAAGGTTTGGACTCTTTTATCACTTAGTTCAATTTTATCAAAGTTTTAGGCAAAAGTATGAAGATTTTTTATATTTATTACAAAATAATTTTAAAAATGTGTTTTTTGAGTTTCATTGTTTTTCATGAATATATGGATTCTTGCTATCTCTGAATTGCAAACGGATTGGCGTTCCAGGCATATCAAAAATTTCACGCAAACCGTTCATCAAATATCTCTGATAATCCAGGGGAAGTTTTGAAGTTCTAGTTCCAAATAATATGAAGGTTGGTGGTCGGGCCTTGGCTTGCGTGATGTAACGTAATTTTAATCTGCGTCCATCAATCATGGGAGGGGCATGCCTCAAAATAGCCTCTTCAAACCAACGGTTCAATTCCCCTGTCGGAATACGTTTGTTCCAAACATCATAGGCTTTTCGAACCGCGGGTATTAATTTATGAACCCCTCGACCTGTAAGAGCTGAAAAAGCAATGATAGGAATGCCATGCATTTGTGAAAGCGACATCTCAATTCTATCTCTTATACTCTGGCGGGTGGCCACCCTATCCTTTAAAATATCCCACTTATTAAGCGCAATAACGCAACAGCGTCCTTCTCTTTCAATTAGACGGGCAATTTGTAAATCCTGTTCATGAATGCCCAATTCAGCATCAATAACCAATACAACCACTTCGACCATTTTAAGGGCTTCAATACTGGCAGAGACAGACATTTTTTCAAGTGTCTCATCAATTCTGGCTTTTCTCCTCAATCCGGCGGTATCAACCAATTCAATTTCCCCTTTTTCATCATGAAAGGTTACTGAAATTGAATCCCGCGTTAATCCAGCTTCCGGCCCGGTAATTACACGCTGCTCCCCTATCAATTGATTGATCAGAGTTGATTTGCCGGCATTGGGACGTCCCACAATTGCCAATCTCAATGGTTTATCTTCAGAGTTTTCCAATGATATATTTAATGCCGAATTATCCTGGAACTGTTCAATTGGAAGCTCCACCTCAATCCGGTCTACAAGATCCATGATACCTTCACCATGCTCTGCAGAAACAGGAATGGGTTCCCCCAAACCAAATTTATACATTTCCAAGGCGGCTACATTTCCGGAATGACCTTCGGCCTTATTCACAACCAAAAGAATTTTACGCCCCTGTTTTCTCAACCATTGAGCAAAATGTTCATCAACAGGTGTTACACCCATTCTGGCATCAACACAAAAAAGAATCACATCTGCCATATCAACCGCCCGTTCGGAGGATATACGCATACGACCATGAACAGTTTCGGGATCATCCTCTTCCCATCCAGCCGTATCAATTAAGGTAACGGGGCGATCGTTTAGAAGAATGTCAACTGATTTCCGATCTCGTGTCACCCCCGGCTGATCGCTTACAATTGCAAAGCGTCTTCCCGCCAGCCGATTGAATAATGTCGATTTACCGACATTAGGACGACCCGCGATCACAATAACAGGCAATTTGTGTTTAGCCAATGTCACGTATTTTATTTCCTAACCAAAAGCAGTTAATTTACCATCTTGCCCCAAGATCAGCAAACGCTCATTTACAACCACCGGAGCTAGAGCGGGAGTTATACCTGTTTTAACAATATTGGTTATTTTACCTGATGTCGGACTGAAGGTTACCAGTCCAATATCGTTAAAATCACTGATACAGATAAGTTGTCCGCCTGCCAATACAGGACCATACCAAGCAATGGGATCTTTATATTTTTCCATATTCTTGAAACGTCTCAGTTGAGTGACCCAACGAACCCGACCCGTTACACGGTCAAGACAAGCCAGTTGCTGATCAAGGGAAAGAACAAATAACCAATCGCCAATAACAACCATTGAATTTTGACCTGAAACTTCACGTTCCCAAATACGTCGACCAGACCTTAAATCCAGTGCCACCAAGATTGAGCCGATACTTATAGCATATACCGTACCATCAGCAATTACAGGAAGCGCACTGATTGCCGCAAAATCCACAAAAGCATTACGGCCATTTCGACCCAGCGTATCAGTCCAAATCTGCTCCCCGGTATTTGCCCGCAACGCAATCAAATCTCCTGATCCAAAGCCTGCGACAAGAATGCCTTCTGAATAGGCTGGTGCTGGCTGACCAAATAATTTTGTTTGAACACTGCCTGTACTATAGGACCATAACTGATTTCCCGTTTTTGTATCCAAACAAAATAACCGTCCATCAATGGTGCCAAAAAACAATAACTGGTTTACGATTGTTGGTGCGGAACGACCAGGTGTACCAACATCCACACGCCATACAACCTTTCCCGTTTCCCGATCCACCCTCAAAGTTTCGGCCACGCCATCCACAATATATAAAGCATCCTCGGTTAATCCAATACCACCTCCCAAATTACTTGATCTTGACTTTTTCTTTTTGGGATTTAGCCGCCATAGCAACTTACGTGATTGCCAATCAAACGCAGTTACCTTACCCACAGCATCCATTGTGAAAAAATGATTGCCATCTATAACCGGAGTTGTATTGATGATGCCCTGGCCTTTTGATCCCAGCGCAATATAGGATAAAGGGCTTGGTTCGGAATTTCCTGATCCGATACTGCAACTCCACATTCTACGCACGCCACCCACCGCACTGTGAATTGAGGCATGATCAGCCGTTCTTCCCTCAAGCATCCATTTCTCGTCGATAACAGGTGCTGGAATAGTGATTGGAGTTTTGTCACTATGATCGACCATCAGTCCGGCACCAGTACTAAAAACGTCTATTCGTTTACCAATAATAACAGGTTTATTATCCTTATGCCCGCAAGCTGCCAAGGCCATTCCAGTTGCGGTTGTCGCAAGAATCGATCGACGTGAAAATTTCTTTTTTATAGGTAGAATATCTTGCATCGTTAAACCCTTTTATTCGCTGCAATAACCTGCAACATCACATTTGCCCTTTTCCGTAGTTCTGGACTGGCATTCATATCCGTAGATAAACGTCCAAAAACCTGTTTCGCCTCTATAACTTTACCAGTTTTAAGATCCAAAATCGCCTCACACTCTCGTGCCAAAGCATACCAGGGAGTCTTGTGATCCAACAATTCTCTGATACGATTATGTAATTCACCTGGATCTACATTATCAAGATGGTTTTCAATCCACAATAAATTAGCCAGATTACGAAAATCAGGCGATGCAGTTTTATCAAATCTCAAAGCTTCCCAAATTGCGGATGCCTCTTTAAGCTTTCCCTGATCCAGTAGTAATGATGCTTGTTTTAATTGTGCCAATGCCCGTATAGATTGGGGAGAATGATTGGATATATGGTTGAATTCACCAATGATCTGGTCAACCATCTTATCATCTTTGGATTGAGGAGATAACTGTACTGTTTTTTGCATGACCTGCATATAAGAATTTGATGCATTTACAATTTTCTTATGCTTTTGCCAATGATTAAACTGTAAAAGACCAAATACGGCCAGACCAGCAATAATAACAACTATTGCCAATTTAGCATAACGTCTCATAAAATAATGCAGTTTTTCTGTCCGTAATTCTTCATCTATTTCTTTAAACAGGTCTTCTGACACTTACAGTTTCTCCTTTGTGCGTTTATTATGACTTGAATTTGGCAGTTTTTTTATTTTCCACCTGTTGCATTTTTTAATTTTTTACTTCCATCGACAATCGTGGCACGCATTTTAGTAAGGTTGGCAGTAATTCTAGCATTCATTTCAGCGCTAACTTTTTGGATCGATTCCATTTCATTTTTTGCTTTTTGGCTAATGGCAACCTGTTTTGCATGCGCCTGTTTTGAAATACATGCATAATACACATGAACAGCCTTGTTATAATTATTAAACTGCTCAACACTGGCATTGTATTTGGTAACATTGCTTACGTTTATCACTGGTGACTTGGGTTCATTGCCACAGGATGCAGTCCAATCCTGTGCAAAAGCAGCCACGCCGGGTATTGGAGAAAATCCAATCATAGCGGTCAAAATGAATTTTTTCATCGGATATTTCCTTTCGATGATAAAGTTAGATATGATGCAGACTCATGGTAGAAAATCTACCAAATCTCCGTCAGGTTTCCCACAAATTTCATTATCCTGCATCACGATTTTACCTTTTACGATTGTTGCAACAGGCCATCCTTTCACTTCCATTTGATCATAAGGTGTCCAACCTGCCGGTGAAACAATCCAGTCATTGGTGATACGACGATTAGTTTTCATATCAACCAGGGTGAAATCCGCATCATAACCGACCTGAATTCGTCCTTTTGTAGGCATGCCATATATTCTTGCCGGATTAGATGCCATTAAATCGACCAAACGACCAAGCGATAATCGTCCCTCATTTACATGATTCAACATGAGTGGCACGAGAGTCTGTACACCCAGCATTCCTGATGGACAGCATAGCCATGGTTTTGCCTTGGCTTCTGGATCATGGGGCGCATGATCCGAGGAAACGATATCAACCACACCATTCTCAATCCCTCTCCAGCACGCATCATAGTGTCTTTTATCACGGATAGGAGGATTCATTACCGCCAAACCTCCTAACCGTTCATAACATTCCGGTGCGATTTGGGTTAGATGATTTCCTAGCACTTCAACGGTTGCGATATCTTTATAATCAACCAACCATTCAAGTTCTTCCTGTGTCGTTGTATGCAAGATATGCGCGGGTCGACCTGTTTTACGGGCTAATTTTATGATACGTCGTGTTCCAAGAAATGCACATTCCTCATCACGCCACAAACGATGATTTTCGTAAGGCATACCCTCACAGAATAACTTTTTCCTAGTCTGTAAACGATATTCATCCTCGGCATGATAACATACTCGACGATGACCATACCGCATGATATTTTCAAGACTTTCATCATCTTCCACCATTAAGGAACCGGTTGAAGAGCCGGCGTAAACCTTGATACCACACACCCCTTTCATTGTTTCGAGCTTGGGTAGGTTTTGCGTATTTTCCCTTGTGGCACCAACGTAAAATCCAAAATTAACCCAGCTTGTCTCCCTTGCCCTTTCTTGTTTCCATATGATCATTTCCTTATCCGCTGTGGGAGGATTTGTATTGGGCATATCAAATACAGTGGTCAATCCACCCATCGCTGCCGCTTTTGTCCCGGTTTCAATTGTTTCAATCATGGCATTTCCCGGTTCGCGAAAATGCACATGACAATCCATCAAACCTGGAAGAACATAAAGACCCTTCGCATCAATAATCTTTTCGGCAGCATCACTTGATTGAACAAACAGGGATTGAATACGCCCTTTGATTACACCAATACCGGTTTCATATTGTCCCCATGGTAAAACACAATTACCATTTTTAATTATCAGATCGTAATGCACAAGCAAAATCCTTTATCAATCCATTAAAACTTCTAAAACATTTCCCAGCGGATTTTTCCCAACAATATGCACCTGATGCCATATTGCATAAAATAGAATATTCCAAGCCATAAATCGTTCCTTGCGTCCAGATGCCTTTTCAAATAAAGATCTCACATTTGATAAGGAAATTTTGTTACCAATATCTGTCTGACAAAAAACTGCCTGGGCCAATTCATTGGCGTGCTGTTCGATCCACAAACCAATTGGAACACTAAATCCAGATTTTTTGGCAAAAGGTTGTGCTAGTGGAAATTGCCACTCAAGCCATTTGCGTAATATCCATTTCCCTTGGCCATTTCTTATTTTCAAATGATCTTCAAGATTGAAGGCGAATGCTGCAATTTTTTTATCCAGAAATGGGACTCTTCCCTCAATAGAATGAGCCATGAGACAACGATCAAGCTTGATTAGAAGATCATTGGGTAACCAATCAATCATATCAATTTTTTGAGCATTTTTCAGGCGTGAATCATTTTTATCCTGCAATTTATATTGTAATCTGAAATAATTTTTCCATTCACTGGAAACGGAATGAAGGAATAAATTGTCTCGTTCAAAAATACCCTTGCGATAAAGTCTTTTACCGCCTAGCCAAACAGATTTTGCCGCTTTACGATATCGTCCATAACCTGCAAATAATTCATCACCACCCTCACCAGATAAAATAACCTTAACTATGGATCTGGCCTCATTTGCAAGAAACCATGTTGGGATAATTGCATAATCGGCAACAGGATCATCCATACATGCAATAATTTTAGGTAAATGTCTGAAAACATCCTGCTGATTTATGGTGACGCAATGATGTTGAATACCTATTTCCTTTGCCAATAATGCCGCCTGCAATGCTTCATCCTTAACATAGCCAGAATCATTATTTATCTCAAAACGGGCTGTCCAGGCATGAAGACGATTAATTCGTCCCAGACGCTGCATCATTTTCAATATAATTGAGCTATCGATACCACTTGATAGAAAAAGTCCGAATGGCACATCAGAACGTTCATGAATACGAATCGAATCTTCCAAAAGACTATCAAGCTGATTTAAAGCTTTTTTCTCATCTGTAATCATAGACCTTGTTTTTGGAAAACAAGACTGTGTTTGCCGATGAATAATTTCACCATTTCGGATTATCAGGGTTTCACCAGGTAAAATCCGATAAATATTATTATAGATTGTTTTATGGCCCGGTATGAATTGCAATTGCAACAATGTATCGACTGCAGACTGATTTATATCATCATGCCTAACAAAACCTGCCTTGATAATTGCTTGCGCTTCAGAAGCAAATACAACACCCTGTTCTACACTAGCATAGTATAAAGGTTTTATACCAAAGGGATCACGGCTTAAAACAAGCGTTTTTTCATCTATGTCAACCATGGCAACTCCATACATGCCACGTAGGGAATTCACATAATCGGCATGAAATTTCTGCCATAAGGGAAGGATTACCTCACAATCGCTTCCCGTTTTAAAAATATAATTCTTAAAAAGATGGCGTAATTCGGGACTGTTATATATTTCACCATTTGCAATCAAAACCTGTTGACTGTCATTGGATAGAGGTTGTTTTCCCCCTTCTATATCAATAATAGAAAGACGCGAATGCAACAAAACAACATGACTATTTTCCCATGATCCGTTTCCATCAGGACCCCGGTGATGCAAAGCCTCCAATAAGATCTTTTTTTGATGTTCAGAAATGCTGTGACCATCTTTCAAGGCAATTCCTGCTATTCCGCACATCAGATTTTCTCAATTCTCGTTAAAAATTCATACCATTTTTGTAAAACAGTCGCCTGACTAAATTCCCTTTCGAATTTTTGACGTCCTGCAATTGCAATTCTTTGAGATAATGCCGCATCATTTGTCAAGGACGCGATAGCCTTTGATAAGGCTGTTTCATCTTCCAGAGGGGTTAGGAGACCATTTTTCCCATTGTCTATCAATTCCACAGGTCCTTGCGCAGCCAATGCAACCACCGGTTTAGTCGCGGAAAAACCTTCTAGAACTATATTACCCAAAGGTTCATGACGAGAGGAGCAAACCAGAATATCGCAAGCCTGGATAATACCTGATATATCCGCAATCCAACCCGGCATATGGACACGATCTTGAACCTTTAAGAATCTTGCCAAATTTTCAAGCTTCTGACGCTCCTCACCTTCCCCAGCTATAAGCAAATGGGTATTTGCAAGATTAGGCATCGCCTTTATAAGGATATCAAATCCTTTATTAACGTGCAGTCTACCCAACGCCAGTAAAAACGGTGCGTTATTGGGAATATAAGAGGGGCGTCTTGCACATGCATCGGGAAATGTTCTTGCAAAATTGGGAACATGATGAACGCGATTTTCCGGCCATCCTTGGTTTTTGATCCATTCTACAATTCCTTTGGTATTTCCAACCAGATGATCACATTGCCTGTAATATTTTAAATCATAAAACCCGCCTAAACGTCCCACGTTTATCCAATCACCCCTTGGCATAAAAGAGGCCGCCCTGTTCATCCAAGCCACCGCTACTCTTGGTGAAAAATCCTTTAGAATTCTTTTTAGTTCATACTTCGTTGAAAGATCCAACAACCCACCGAATCGTAATTCATGGGAGAATAAACCAACCTCGGTAAATTTCCGTTTACGATCGGAATTTTTCCGTATAATAGGTAATACAGACAATTTTTGAAGATGCTGGGCAATACATAATCGCTCGAAAAACAATTCTGCCCCACCATTAACCGCTCCCGCCATAATGTGTGCAATACGGAAATTTGATGGATTGCTCATATTTACAAAACTTATTCCTAAATTACATTTTAATCATTTTGCCTATCTTGTTTATTATAGGTTTCCAAAAGATTCTGAAAAGCATTATAAACTTCATCAACCGTTAAGTTTTCCATATTTGCCATTCCATTTCCGCCTGACGCTGACAACCCTTGAGCATGGTTCCCGGCTGGCTCATATTCTGACAATTTACTTGGTCCAAACAAACCAAGTACTGGAATTTGACAAGCGGCGGCCAAATGCATCAAACCTGAATCATTACCTATAAAACCTTTACAACGTGATAATAAAGCTGCAACTTCTGTTAAAGTATTTTGACCACCACTATCTATAACTGGCAGACTGGTCCTTTTCAATGGATCCACAAGATTAAACTCTTGACTTCCTGGCCCATAAAAAAGAACAAATTCATAATCCTTATTAAAAACCAAAAGTTTTTTTGCCACTTGAATAAACCGTT
The DNA here is from genome assembly GCF_047307945.1 of Commensalibacter sp. A3DC. NCBI lineage: Bacteria > Pseudomonadati > Pseudomonadota > Alphaproteobacteria > Acetobacterales > Acetobacteraceae > Commensalibacter > Commensalibacter sp. A3DC. The sequence continues at coordinate 20,827 of NZ_JAXOQA010000014.1, forward strand.
CAATTGGCCAAATCTTGCCAATCCAATTTGCGGTTGGTGCCAAGGCAATATAATGGTCGGCGGGCAATTTTTCTGCAGCCATTTTTTTATTTTTTTCATCAATCCATACTACTGGTAAAGGTGTATAGGACAATGATAATGACCTGGCCAAATAATGCACGCGATGTTCCTTAATCCTTCCACCACGTACAATGCATTTTTTTCTTGTTCTTAAAAAATAGCCTATTCCTGAACCACGAAGGTCAATTACCAAATCCCAGGATTGCATCACACATTGTGACCATAATAATAACCAATGAAAATCAAAGCGGTATTTATTCATAACCAATGTCTTGTCACGCCTTGGCATTGCATCGAAAAGACCAGCTGCCACTGGTCCGCAAGCGATTGTAAACTTTGCTTGTGGATAGGTTTGTAACAAATAATCAAGTATTCCCGTTGAAATTACGGCGTCTCCCAATCGGGTAGAGGTAATAAACAGAATTTTCCTGATTGAAGATACCGTCATGCAAACCCTTATTCTTTCAATCCAAATTAAATAATATATAAGTTGGCAATTTAAAACAGTTTAATTCAAAGCTATTTATCATTTAATTAATTAAATGATAATTAAGATGGATATTCTCAATGAACAAACTGTATTCTAACAATATGGTTTTAACAACGAAAAAAAATTATAATGCACAGTTCCAATTTCAATGAATTATTGGCCAAGATAAAATTCAATCAGGATGGTTTGGTTCCAGCTATTGCCCAACAATTTGATAGTAAGGAAGTTTTAATGATGGCATGGATGAATCAGGAAGCAATTATTGAAACTATTTCCACTGGTCAGGTCTGTTATTATTCTCGCAGCCGTAAAAAATTATGGCATAAAGGTGAGACTTCAGGTCAGACACAAAAATTGGTGAATTTCCTTTTTGATTGTGATGGCGACACACTGCTGCTTTTTGTCGATCAGAAAGGCGTGGCATGCCATACCGGTCGTAAAAGTTGCTTTTATAATGCGTGGCAAAACGGATCTATCAATGAAATAAGCCGTCCCCTGATTAATCCTGAAAAATTATATCAAAATAATCATAAATAATGAACAAATCAGAAAATCCACCAATAATATGGATCTTGGCTGGTGAAACCAGTGGTGATGAATTGGGAGCAAAACTAATTAAAGCTTTGCGTCATTTTAACCCCGATCTGCAGTTTTTAGGTGTTGGGGGGCCAAGAATGCAAGAACAGGGAATGAAAATCCTTTTTCCCATGCAGGATCTTGCCGTGATGGGATTGGTTGAAGTCCTTCCCAAAATATGGACCTTGTCAAAACGCCTTAACCAAGCTGTCAAACATATTGAAACAATTCATCCAGATATCATTGTAACAATTGACAGTCCCGGTTTTTCTTTACGATTATTAAAAAAAGTCCAATCTTTATCAATTCCCAGAGTTCATTATGTTGCGCCCCAGGTTTGGGCATGGCATGAAAATAGAGTAAAAAAATTTCCTGGACTATGGGAAAAACTTCTTTGCCTTTTTCCTTTCGAAGAAAACTTTTTTTTAAAACATGGAATAAAAGCCCAATTTGTTGGCAATCCCATTATCGAGACAGAAATTCATCATGCAAATGCCGATGATTTTCGCTCTGAACATCATATAGATCCACTTCAACCGATTTTACTTTTAATGCCTGGCAGTCGTCGGTCAGAATTGCCGAAGCTTATGCCCGTATTCAAAAAAACTTTAATTTTATTAAAACAAACAAAACCAGAACTCATTGCCGTGTTACCCACCTCTCCGCTCGCCAGACATTATGTTGAAAGAATCATTGAAGACTGGCCTGTAAAAGCACTGGTTATTCATGAAAAAAAGGATAAATATAATGCCTATGCAGCAGCACAAATCGCCCTGACAAAATCCGGAACCACAACCTTGGAACTTGCATTGGCCCATATACCCATGATCGTAACCTATAGGGTCCATCCCATCACGGCAATGATTGCCAGACACATGATTCAGGTTCCTTTTGTAGCAATGGTTAATCTTCTAGCCCAAAAAGAGGTTGTACCTGAACTCTTGCAAGAAAACTGTAATCCCGTAAAATTGGCTGAAAAGGTTATCGAATTTTTAGATGATAAAAATATGGTTCAAAAACAAAAAGAAGCTTTTATTCAAATTCTAAACGCTTTAAAAGCACCACATCATCAACCACCCTCTTATGAAGCAGCTAAAGAGATATTAGAATTAATGAATAAAAATGAATAATATTTTAGTTTACACTATTTATTCTTTATTTAACAGTGCCCTTTCTTTTCTAACCTGTTCAGCGGTTACATGCCCGTTTCTTCCTCCGAAACGGGAAATAACATAATTAGCAATATCTGCAATATCCTGATCATTGAAAATATCCTTGAAAGAAGGCATCATATAATTACCCAGCTTAGGATCTTTAAGGTTTGATCCTTTTAAAATAACCTTAACAAGGTTATTACCACCCGTTATCGTTGCTGTTCTCGAACCCCAAAGGCTTTCATATTCCCCTTGTCTTCCTTGACCATTTTCCAGATGGCAATTTGAACAAACAGAAGAATAAAGATGGCTTCCATGACTATGACTTTGTTCAGTAACCTCCAATTCTTCAACAGATATCTTGGCTGCCCCTTGTTGCTTTTCCACGGGACGTAAAGAACGTAGATAAATTACAATTGCATGAATGTCTTGGGGTGTTAAATAAGATAGTTGCGTATTTATAACATCTGCCATGGGACCTGATGCAGCTCCATGACCTGAAACATATCCCCGGGATAAATATTTTTCCAAATCAGTGTCACTCCATGAACCAATTCCCGTATCCTCATCAGCGGTAATATTATATGCTGTCCATCCCTTATGACCGCCCCCTGCATAATCTTTTACAACAAAGCGACCATTGGACCAATTTTCAGGAGTATGACAATATGAACAATGACCTGGTCCTTCAGTCAAAAATTTTCCCCGGTTCCATGATTGTGATTTCTGATTGTTATACTCGAAATGCTTGCCCGTATAATTTATGATCTGCCAAAAACGAATGGCCCATCGCATATTGTAGGGAAAAGCCATTTCTTTATCAGGAACTTTATTTTCAATGGCAGGTTGTTTTTCAAGATAGCGTCTGATTGCCAATATTTCATCACGACTCATGGCACGATAGGCAGTATAGGGCATTATGGGATACAAATATTTTCCTTTATGACCAATTCCTTTTTGTAATGCACTTATAAATTCATCATCTGTATAACGCTGAATTCCTGTTTTCACATCTGAGGTAATATTTGAAGAATAAACAGTTCCCTGTTTGGATATATAAAAAGGTTTTCCCCCTGCCAGTCTTGGTCCATGATCAGCTGTATGACAACTTTCACAACCTGATGCGTGAAAAAGATACTCTCCTTTATCCATTTGGTCCTTCTTCACATCAGTTGCCTGACCGATCAATATGCCAAATGATGAGCTGGAAAAATTGATACATAAAATTATGAATAAACGATAATTTTTCTTAAAAAAAATTAAGGAATTGATGAATTTAATCATGAAAATTCTTATTTATGCTGAAATACCTGCTTCGCCAAAGGCAATGAATGAAAAAATTTACCCTGAATCAATCCCAAGGCATGGCTCAGTGCTGGTGCTGCCACTATTGTTCCCAATTCACCTACCCCTGACGGCGATTCATTACTGTTAACCATATGAACCTTGACATTAGGCATATCATTCATTCTCAATACTCGATATTGATTATAATTCCGCTGTTTAATTTGTCCGTTTTCTATTTGCACTTCACCATACAAGGCGTCACTTAATCCAAAAACAACTGAACCCTCAATTTGAGCGCAAACTTGTTCTGGATTTACAATCAAACCACAATCAACCGCCACATCAGCACGATGTATAAGAATGACTGAACTGGTTGTAATTTCAGCTTCTATAATTAGAGCGATATAACTGCCAAATACATGTGCCATGGCGAAACCTTGCCGAATGTCTCCAGATTTGAATTTATTCCATTCGACATTTTGCAATAACAAATCAACAACTGCTTTTGCACGATCATCAAGACCCAAAGTTTTACGGTATTCGATCGGATCCATACGTGTATATAATGCCAGATTGTTAATCATGTTTTCCAATACAAAAACATTACGAGTTGCCTCTCTACCCTGTCCAGATCCGAAATTCAATTTTGGAGCATCACATACAGAATATTCAAACTTATAGTCATGAATATGATAAGGCATTGTATCCAACCCCAAAAGGTAATTCGGACTGGATGGATTCCTCTTGTCTGTATCGTCAATAAAAGTCATCATTTTATGATGAACAGAGGTAATCGCCAATTTGTTATTTACGCCTATCTTTAACTGGTCATAATATGGAGGACGTAACGCATCATTTTGAAAGTCGGCTTCCCTTGACCATATAAAATTTACCGGATATGAAACCTGTCGTGCGAATTCAGCTGCATCAAGAATGTATTTTTGGTCCAATCTACGACCAAAGCTACCGCCAATTTCATTATAATGAAGAATTACATTTTCTTTACAAAGATGAAATTTTTCAGCAATATGCCCCTTTAACATTGATGGAGCTTGGGAACCTATCCATAACTCACATTGATTGTCGTGAAAATATATTGTGCAATTTATAGGTTCCAATGCCGCATGCAAAAGCATAGGCTGAAAAAAATCCCATTGAAACAGTTTTTTTTCATTTTCCATTTCAACTGATACTGAAGCAGTTTTATTATAAAAAAGCATAGTGGAAGGTTTTGATATACCCTTTTTTAAATTCTCATAAATCATTGATGTATTCAGTTGAATATTTTCATCACCCTGCCATTTTATTACAAGACATTCAGCCGCTTTCAGGGCACGCCAAAAATTATCAGCAATAATACATATTGACTTTTCATTTTTTAAAATATCCTGAATTCCAGGAACATTTTTGGCCTGTCTATCATCAATTTGATGGATTTGATCCCCTTCAATAGGAGAGCTGATAATATAACCCGTTTTCATCCCGGAAAGTTTAATATCCATACCATAAACAGACTGACCTTTAATTTTTTTATCCGTATCAATCCTTGGTTGTGGTTTGCCAATAATTTTATAATCTAATCTATTTTTAAATTGAACAGATTCTGGAATATCAAGTGTCATAATTTTTGAAATTAGCATTCCGTACGAGAATGTTTGATTATCAGGGCAAATAACATATCCATTTTCAGTATGACATCGTCCTTTATCTATATTCAATTCCGCAGCTGCTGTTTGTAAAAGCATCATTCGTAATTCGGCCGCACCCTGTCTGAGAGGGAACCAATCTTTCGCAACAGAACCTGAACCATAGGTCAGATTTAAATCCTCATTTGGTTTCATATTTTTTATTTGTTCATTTTCAATCATTTTGGTTTCAATTGAAACCGATTTTAAATCAACATCCAATTCCTCGGCCAAAATCATTGAGGCAGCCGTTAAAATCCCTTGCCCTATTTCAATATCGGGTATGAAAAAAGTGATTTCATTATTTGCTTTTATTTTTATGAAAGCATTTAAATATTGTTTTTTTCTGTTTTTTCGCTCGGAAAAATCTGAATCTTTCTCTAACTGATCATTTTGTGCATTGCCCCCTACAGGTAACATGAACCCAAAAAGCAAAGCACCCGTTTTTCCCAAAAAAACACGACGGGAAATTTTTTTATGCTTCATCCATTATACCTGCAGCAATTTGAATAGCTTTATAAATACGTTGATATGTTCCACATCGACAGATATGACCTGTCATAGCTTCTATAATCTCGTTTTTATCAGGTTTATCATTTTCTTTTAACAAGGCTAAAGCCGTCATGATCTGACCAGGTTGACAATAACCACACTGCGTTGGTTCCGTCTCTTTCCAGGCCGCCAATAATTTTTGAAATATTGAGTCTTCCCCAACCCCCTCGATAGTAACTATCTCCCTATTCCCGATATCACCAACAGGAATGGAGCAAGATCTTACAGCTTTACCATCTAGATGAACGGTGCATGATCCGCATAAACCAATACCACATCCATATTTCGTACCCGTTAATCCAACAATATCCCGCAAAACCCAAAGTAATGGCATATCTAATGGAACATCCAGTTCTATTTTCTTTTTATTAACTGTGATGGAAATCATATCTGGTTCTGATTGCTGTTCTATTTTTAATTCAAAAAGAATAAATTATCAGTTTTTATTTTGTTTATCATTATTTTCAATGTTACCCTCATTTTTTAAATTATTGATTTCCTTGGACTCATACCCCAACATCAACTGTTTTTCCTTATTGGCTATACGTCGTGTATATCCCAACATCATGAAATCGTCATCCTGAGAATTAGGGCGATCTTTTGCCTCGTCAATTTTTGAAAGATTATAGGCCACAATAGGATAATCTTGAATTAACCGTTTAAATACATCGGCTGGCATCACCAATAAATATCCAAACCTCAATGCACGATAATTTGCATAAATTCTTTTACCCGCAATAAGTTCTGATGCACCAAGAATATCACCAATCCCATATGTTAGACTTTTACTTGCAGAATGGGTTTCAAATAATCCGCTACTGACAAAATAGACATTTTTAACCTTCTGTTTACGATGAAGGATTTTTTCACTCGGAAATACAAAATAGACCGACATAGACATACTTATATCATATAAAACAGCCTGTGGCACACCGCGTAAACATGGCAATTCCTTCACGCGCTCTTCCAATCCACTTTTGAGATTGAATTTTAGACGACGATTATAACGTTCAAAACGCTTTTCAACATTTTTTTCCAGTTCGGAATAAAGCTCATCACTAACCAGGGATTCAGCCCAAAGACTGTTATATTCATCACTTTCTAATCTGAGAGTGACCAATTTCAAAAACCTTGATTCAAGAGCTTCAATATATCCCTGGTAATGAATGCGCATAATTTCCAGCGCATCATCCAACATACGATTTTGCCTATCCAGAACTTCTGAAACAATTTCGGCAATTCGTACACCCAATGTCGGTTCTATACGCCTTTTCATAAAACGTGTTAAGGAAATCGATACAAATCGGGATACCAGCAATATTTCAAACCGTTCCATCATGCAGTACATCAAGGGACGATCGATATGCAATTTTCGATGTATATATTGCGCAACACGAAATCGAAAAGGAGGATGCAATCTTTTCTGCATCGCTTTTACGTATCCATACCTTCCCTCGGTCCATGCACCATCCAGCGTAGCTTCCGCTGAGCGCAAAAGAGTTTCCATCACTCTTCGTGGCAAACCCTGCATACGGAAAAGATCCAGTAAAATTGACCGCTCTTGTGCAGCTATTGTAATCAAAGCCAGTGAAATACGTTGACGATCAGTCAACATTGTATCAAAACTATTTGCTTCTCTTTCCTCATTAATACGACGGTCAATCTCTTCAAGCGTATAATTGGTAATGACATTTGAAAATCCAAATTCATTTGCCACGCGACGAGCCTTGTCCTTAACATTACCCAATCCAATTCCTAGGATCTGGTGGCGCACAGCCTGGTCAATGGGTGTAAGTTCATTTAGCCGAAAATAAATTACCACCGCTCTTAACGTTGTTCCGTTAACCAACAAGGTAAACAATACAAAACCCGTTGCAACAATACCTACAAACTGGGAAATCGGTGTTGGTATCAATTCATTTTCCGTTACCGCCAATGCAAGGGCCAGTGTAATGGCACCTCTTAATCCACCCCATACCATTGTCGCTTTAAATGGCGTCGGCACTGGAGGTGAAAGTTTTGTAGCTGCAAGTAAAGGCAACATCCCAAAAATAACCATTGCGCGTGCCAGCAACCCGGCAATTGTCGCCAATAAAATAAGAATAAAATCCCATTTTGTCATACCAATCAATAAACGGGGGACAAGCATAGAAGCCAACACAAATAATAGCGATCCTGCCCAAAATATTATTTGTTGCCATAACTCATTCAAAAATCGCCATGTTTGAGGTCTAAATGTCGAGGGACCATAAGCGGATAAGGTCAATCCTGCCGCTGCCGCTGCCACAACACCGGAACAGTGCAACAAGTCATCACAAACAATATAGGAAATATATGGTAAGGCAACCGTTAAAGTAATTTCCGCAGATCGACCTGTATTTGAACCCAAACTTACAATCATCCACAAAGCGCAACGTGCAAAGAAAAATCCTGCAATCAATGCCCCGACAAAAGAAAGAAAAATTGCTAGAGCTGAACTAAATAAATGTACCTCTTTATGCGCAATAATAGCGGCAACCAAAGTCGAAAAAATGGAAATTGCTGCAGCATCATTCAATAAAGCTTCGCCTTCAACCAAACGGGTAAGACGAGTTGCCGCCCCAATTTCTCTGAATATGCCAGCAACAGCAGAGGGATCCGTCGTTGCAACGATCGCTCCAACCAGCAGACAAACTGTCAGAGGCATTCCCGAAAAGGGATATAAGGCCAGACCTATAGTGGCAGTAGAGACAATGACCGCAACAATGGCCAATAAAAGAACCGTGCCGATTTCATGGGCCAAACGACGCACATCAATAGCCAATGCCGCCTGAAAAACCAATATGGGCAGAAATATTAACAAAAAACCTTCGCTGTTTATTGGAAAATCAAGTAATATTTCAGCGGCTGTATCAAAAACATGTATGTGGGAGCTGTGTAAAATCAAATCAGCTGTTCCACCAAGAACAACCCCAACAATAGCCAGTATTACAGTTTCAGATAATTCCAGCCGTTTTGCCAATGGCTGAACGGCGCTTACAATGACCAATAATATAGCTGTCGCTAATAAAACAGTGGCCAGGCCTGTAACTGGCATATTGATGTCTCTCCGCTATAAACAAAATTAGAATTATTTTATATATCAAGCCTAATACGGATGGGATATCAACTTAAGTCAATATAACTAAAAAAATTCCTCGTAAAAAAATATAGAATTCATCTTAGACCGTTATGAAAGCTTTACTGCATTATAATTAACATATTTTCATTAAAATAAAATGATAAAATCTTTGAAAATAGGATAAATTTTTATGAAATTGATCCTATTGCCCATCCATAATTTGATGTAATACCGTTCTAAATTATGCAGTTTCTTTCAAAATATCTTCATTAAATTCAAAATTTATAACGCGAGCATATTCTGTGGGAACAATATGCCAGAAATGTTTTATTGTATTCTGCCATTCATGTAAAAGATGCGCAGCATATCGGCTTTTTGTTTCTTCAATATGCTTTTCAATAAGGTTTTTGACCCTGTCTTCCCATTTTTTATCAATCACACGCTGCCATCGCAAAGTTGACGCATTGACACGACGTTCAAACTGTTGGTGGGGATCGTAGACAAAGGCCATTCCGCCTGTGAAACCGGCCCCGAAATTAGGACCTGTTTCACCCAGAATGATCACTGTTCCCCCAGTCATATATTCACATCCGTTGGCACCGCATCCCTCAACCACAGCCGTGGCACCCGAATTGCGAACCGCAAAACGCTCACCTGCCTTTCCGGCCGCAAACAGATATCCGGCCGTTGCACCATATAAGACTGTATTGCCAACAATCACATTATGATTTGAAACAAGTTTTGTTTCTGGTACAGGACGCACAATAATGGTGGCTCCTGACAACCCTTTCCCGACATAATCATTGGAATCCCCAAAAACCTCAAGTTTTAAACCCTGAACTGCAAACGCACCCAACGATTGGCCTGCTGATCCATTAAGACGAACAGTCAGATGATCCGGCGCCAATCCTTTCATACCAAACCGACGGGTTATCATTGATGAAATTTTTGTTCCAATTGCTCGATATGTATTATAAACATTATATCGCAATTGCATTTTTTCACCATGTTCGAATAATGGCTGAGCATCAACAATCATTTGTGCATCCAATGTTTCAGGCACCTCATTACGCCCTTCACGAACACAATAACCAGCATGCATCCCCGGATCCACTCGTGCCAATAATGGATTCAGATCCAAATCATCCAGATAAGATGCACCACGTAAAACCTGACGTAACAGATCTGTTCGCCCGATTATGTCTGTCAAAGATGTAAATCCAAGTGTGGCGAGAATGTTTCTTACATCTTCAGCAATGAAAGAAAACAGATTGATCACACGTTCAGCCCCATCCTGAACAAAGTTTGCACGCAATTTTTCATCCTGGGTACAAACCCCAACGGGGCAGGTATTGGAATGACATTGACGAACCATGATACAACCCATTGCTATAAGACTGAGTGTACCAATACCGAATTCCTCCGCTCCTAGCATGGCAGCAATAACAACATCCCGACCAGTCTTGATACCACCATCAACACGTAAAACCACCCGGTCACGCAAACCATTTAACATCAACACCTGATGCGCTTCCGCCAACCCCATTTCCCAAGGAATTCCACCATATTTAATGGAAGTCAATGGAGAGGCACCCGTTCCGCCATTATGACCTGAAATCAATATTGTATCAGCCTTGGCTTTAGCTACACCGGCAGCAATTGTTCCAATTCCTGAAGCCGCAACCAGCTTAACACCCACAGTTGCCTCTGGATTAATTTGTTTGAGGTCATAAATAAGTTGCGCCAAATCTTCGATCGAATATATATCATGATGAGGAGGCGGAGAAATTAAAGTAACTCCTGGGACGGCATGTCTAAGACGACCAATTAATTCCGTAACCTTAAATCCTGGTAATTGTCCACCCTCACCCGGTTTTGCACCTTGGGCAATCTTGATTTCAATTTCACGACAATTATTCAAATACTCAGCGGTTACCCCAAATCTTCCAGATGCAACCTGTTTAATTGCCGACGATGCATTATCCCCATTTTCACGGGGTTTGTACCGAACCGCGTCTTCTCCTCCCTCCCCGGAATCTGAACGGGCTCCAATCCGGTTCATGGCAATCGCAAGAGTTTCATGTGCTTCGGGGCTTAACGCACCGAGAGAAATTCCGGGGGAAATCAATCTTTTTCTCAATTTTGTAATATTCTCAACCGATTCAACAGGGACCGGTTTATTTGTCGATTGAAAATCGAATAAATCCCTTAGAGCCATTGGAGGTTGTCTGTGAATTTCATGGACATATTGTTGGTACAATGGCCAACTGTCTTTTTCCACAGCCTGCTGAATCAGTTTAATGACAGAACTGCTTAAAGCATGTTTCTCACCTTGTTGACGCCATTTGTAAAACCCACCGATCGGCAACAATTTCACATTGGGATCCCAAGCCAATTGATGGGACTTTTTTATATTTTGTGCAATTCCTGATAAACCTATCCCTGAAATTCTGGAAGACATTCCCGGAAAAAATTCAGCAACCAATGCCCGGGACAGGCCAATCGCTTCAAAATTATATCCACCTCGATAAGAAGAAACCACAGAAATTCCCATCTTGGACATAATTTTCAACAAGCCTTTATCTACGGCTTTACAATAGTTTTGAACAGCCTGTCTTAATGTAATATTTCCAAAAAGCCCTTTTTTATGACGATCCGCTATACATTCCTGAGCAAGATAAGCATTGACTGTCGTAGCTCCAACCCCGATTAAGACCGCAATAGAGTGCACATCAAGACAATCTGCCGCCTGCACGTTAACAGAAGTGAAGGTTCTCAGGGATTGACGAACAAGATGAGTATGTACGGCAGCCGTTGCCAAAATCATTGGAATATTGGCATAATCCCTATCTTGCTTGTCATCACTAAGGAATATATGTGTACACCCACATCGAACAGCCTCTTCAGCTTCACTGCAAATTCTTGCCAATGCTTGACGAAGCCCTTTTTCACCATCATTGACCTTATAGTTACAATCAATACTGCACCCGGTTTTACCGCAATATTGTTTCAATGCTATAAATTCACTGCTCGTCAAAACCGGACTGCTTAGACGTAATAACTGACACTGTTCGGAAGACTGATCCAAGACATTACCCAAATTTCCCAAACGAGTGCTCAACGTCATAACTTGGGTTTCTCGCAGACTATCAATCGGTGGATTGGTAACCTGGCTGAAACGTTGACGGAAATAATGCGATAATCCTCTATAATGCTCACTAAGTACCGCCAAGGGCGTATCATCGCCCATTGAACCGATCGCTTCCGCAGAATTTTCAACCATAGGCTGCAATACTGTTTCAAGATCTTCAATACTCATTCCAACAGCAAGCTGTCTTTTACGTAATTCATCCTCTGCGAATAAGACAGGCTCATTATCCTGATCTTTTACTATGGAAGTAATTTGCTGCGTATTCGTAATCCAATCACTATAATTATGACGTTTAACTAGAAGCTGTGTTATATCTTCAGGGCGATAAAAAAGACAATTATCCATATCAAAACCTATTGTTTCTCCTGGTCCTAATCTGCCTTTTTCAAGAATTTGGTCTTCAGGAATATGCACCATTCCTGTTTCTGATCCCAAAATCATCAAATCATTAGCTGTTATCGTATAACGTAAAGGACGTAACCCGTTTCTATCCAATCCGGCAATAATCCATTTACCATCGGTTCCACATAAAGCGGCAGGTCCATCCCAAGGTTCCATTACCGCGTTGGAATAGCTGTACATATCTTTCACATCCTGGGTAATATCCTGCAGCAATCCCAGGGCCGGTGGAATCATCAAGGCCTTTACCGTAGGGGCATCCCTACCCGCAAACGTTAATAGCTCAAATACATTGTCCAACGCCGCGGTATCAGATCCATTGAATTGAATGACCGGTTTCAAATCTGTCATATAGGCATCCAAATCCGGATGGGAAAGTCTTGTTTCGTGACTTTTCATCCAGTTTATATTACCTGATAATGTATTTATCTCACCATTGTGGGCAATGCGTCTAAACGGCTGCGCAAGTTTCCATGTCGGAAAGGTATTGGTTGAATAACGTTGATGGTAAATCACAAAACGGCTGACAAATCGTTCATCCAACAGATCCGGATAAAAATCGGACAGATTTTCCGCCAAAAACATGCCCTTATAAATTATCGAACGGCAGGACATTGAACAAATATAAAGATCAACATGACTTTCAACAGCCTTTTTCTCTATTTTCCGTCGAATAATATAAAGATTGCGTTCAAAAACATCCTCTGAATGATGATGTGTATTGATGACAAGAATCTGTTCAATATCAGGACGTGTGGCATTCGCTTTTTCACCGATACAGTTCGTATCAATTGGCACCTGACGCCAACCATAAATTGAATAGCCAAACCCCATAATTTCGGTTTCGATAATTTGTCGACAGCGCTCCTGACTGGCTAAATCATTCTTAGGAAGAAAGATCATTCCTACAGCCAGCTGCCCCTGTTTTACCGCATGATGACCACTACGAATGGATTGCAAGAAAAAATCCTGTGGTATTTCAACATGAATACCGGCACCATCTCCTGTTTTCCCATCAGCATCAACAGCGCCACGATGCCATAGGGCTTTTAAAGCTGCCAAACCGGCCTCAACCACATCTCGGCGTTTTTGACCATCAAGAGCCACAACAAATCCTACACCACAAGCATCATGTTCTTGTTCGGTGGAATAAACATCTTTTAGGATCGCTTCATTCTTTTTTCTTTGTTCAACAAAGGAATAATTATTCATTTTCTTAACCTACCGTAATGAATACATTCAATTCTGGATATCTGTTTTCAAGCAGCAGAAACATTCTGTTTATTATTTTGTTGTTCAAGCCAATGGGCAATTTTTTCCGCCACATCCTGCCCATCCTTGACAGCCCATACAACAAGACTTGCCCCGCGTACAATATCGCCGCCTGCAAAAACGCCAGGTAAAGAAGTCATACGACTATGATGATTCAATTTTATGGTACCAGATTCATTTGTATCCAATTGGTCATTATCCCACAGGGTGGTCAATGGTTCAGGATCAAATCCAAGTGCTTTGATAACCATATCCGCTTGCAGGGTGAAATGACTGTTAGGTATAATTCTGATTTTTTGTCTACCACCAGCATCTGGCAAACCCAATTCGGTTCTTAATGCGCGAATTGCCTCCACTTTTTCTTCACCTACAAAAGCGTCTGGAGCTGCCTGCCAAATGAATTCCACACCTTCTTCTTCTGCATTTTTTACCTCTCGCATAGAGCCAGGCATATTTGCCCTATCTCGACGATACAAACATTGAACCGAGGTCGCCCCCTGACGAATTGCAGTTCTTAGGCAATCCATGGCAGTATCACCACCGCCAATAACGACAACTCTTTTACCCTTTGCATTCATTTCATTTTTATCGTTATTTTGCGTTTGAGAATCAATCAGATAATCCAGTGCCTGCACAATTCCATTAAGATTTGAACCAAAAAGGCTTACTTCTTTCTTTTTATAAACTCCCGTTGAAATCAATACCGCATCATGTTTATTTCTTAGATCCTCAAAAGCGATGGAATACTCAGCTGTTTTATCTGAGACACTTGTATTGAAATGGAAAATCACATTTGATTTCTCTAACCATTCCTGACGACGAGTTACAATATTTTTTTCAAGTTTAAAGGTAGGTATACCATAAGCCATTAAACCACCAGCCCGATCATAGCGATCATATACATGGACTTGATATCCTTTTTTTCGTAAAACAACCGCTGCAGCCAAACCGCAAGGTCCGGCACCAATAATTCCCACAGATTGCGATAGTTCTTCCAAAGGCATAATAGGTGTGACCCAATTCTGATCAAATGCATGATCGGTTATAAATGCTTCCACCGCTCCAATCGTAACACTTTTGTAATCCTCCTCAATTACGCAACTGCCTTCACACAAACGATCTTGTGGACAGATGCGCCCACAGATTTCAGGAAAACTGTTGGTTGCAGTTGAAAGTGCATAAGCTTCTGCCAAACGATTTTCAGCCGTAAGTTTCAACCAGTCAGGAATATAATTTGATAATGGACATTTCGTTGTACAAAATGGAATACCACATTGTGAACAGCGACTGGCCTGAATTCTGGCTTGTTCCTCTGAAAAGCGTCGATAAATCTCGTTAAAATCATGTTTGCGTTCAGCAGCATTACGTTTTTCAGGCTGCTGCTGATCTAAATTAACAAATTTAAGCATTAGGTTAGGCATAATTAAATTCCTTAATATTTAAGGCAGATTACACCTAAACTTTCTATCCTATTCCGTTTTTAATAAAAAGACAGTACTACTGACCTTTCATAACTTTTTTTCAAATATAGGCTTCTTTTTGTAATTTTTTTAATTCTTCAAAGTCGCAAGCAGGCCTGTAACAATATAGATAAGCGGGAGCGATCATTTCAATTGAAGATGGAACAATACCTAGAAATTCAAAATTTTTACCCTTGTGACCAGCAACAGAATCATATTTCATTAAATTAACCAATCGTGCGGTCATTAAGGAACCTGGCATATATTCCAGGAAATAAGCCATTAATTTTATAAAACCTGGACATAACCCGCTTACATCATTTTTTCGATGAACTATTTCTAAAACCTTGGAAATCAACTCACGATTAGTAAGTATTTCAGGACCCGCCAACTCGTAAATTTCCCCATTATTTTCTTCATTTTCAACAATCTTAATAACAGCATCAGCAATGTCCCCTGCATAGACAGGTTGTAAACGTGTATTAACATTATAAACTGGCATAATAGGGAAAAAAGTTGATAGAAATCCTAACTTATTCAAAAACTGATCTTCTGGACCAAAACTGATTCCAACCCTTACAATCGTTGAAGAAGGATATGTTTTCAATACGGTTTCCTCCCCCTTTTTCTTGCTGACCAGATAAGAGGAAGGACTTGTGGAATCAGCACCCAAAGCAGAAAAATGCAATAAATTTTTGACACCTGCTGCACTTGCGATTTTTGCTATTTTTTCAGCGATTTTTACATTTATTTTTTCAAGATTACCCTTGCTTTTTCCAACAAAAGCTTCTGCCAGATTAATAACGACACTTGCACCTTCAATGGATCGAACAATAGTATTTTCTTGATCAAATGAACAAAACAATGGAGTAACCTGTCCAACATTACCAAATATTTTCTGTTCTCTCGTATGTGCAGGAAAAGGTACTGCCAATCTTATCACGTATCCCTGCTTAACCAACCGCTCAACAAGGTAATTTTCAATTAATCCATTACCACCAATAATCGTTGCTATTTTACGCATCAAACTTTCCCAGCTTCATAATCAAATTTATCGAATAGTGTTTATTCTCATTTGAAAAATTAAAAAAATCAAAAATTCCATTGACCAACTATAAGAACATCAGTAAGAAGTATCAATATATTTAAGAGCCCAAATGGCGGAATTGGTAGACGCGCAGGTTTCAGGTACCTGTAGCCGCAAGGCTGTGGAAGTTCGAGTCTTCTTTTGGGCACCATAAAA
>NZ_JAXOQA010000015.1:0-34611 GCF_047307945.1 Commensalibacter sp. A3DC
CTGATAAATTTATTCAAGAGACTGGGGCATTCCGTTGAATTGTTCGGCTGTATACCGAGAAATATGGAAACTGTTGATTTATTTAAAAAAAGTAATATTTCTTACCGTTTATTATCAGGAAATAATGAAAATAGATATAAATCCACTTTTCATTTCAACCAAATTGTAAAACGTTCCCCTCCCGATGTTATATGGACGTCATTGACACGTGCGACGGTGGACGGCCAATTGGTGGGGTTATGGAACCGGATTCCGGTTGTCAGTTGGAAACATAGTGCAAACAGCTATTCTTTGAGATTAATCAAAACAATTCTGATGCAGCGATTAAGTCGGCTTTGGATTGCTGACTCAACAGGAGTTGCCAATTTTTTGAAATCGAAAATGAAAGTTCCTGAAGATCGTATAAAAATCTGGTCTTTATTTAAAATTCCACACAATCTACCTATGGGTTCAGTATGGAATGGCAAAGGAATATTTCATATTGGTTCAGTTGGGCGTTTACATACCGTAAAAAATTTTCCCTTAATGATCAGGGCGATGGCTTACATCAACCATCATTATCCCGAGGTTGGAAAACGGATAAAATTATCCATTGCTGGATCGGGAAAGGAGGAACGGCATTTGAAAAACCTTATTCATTTATTAAAAGTGGATAATGTCGAATTGATCGGTTTTTCAGATGATGTCATGAATTTTTTATCAAAACTTCATTTATATTTGCAAACTTCTGTTTATGAAGGCTTATGTATTGCCGTTCATGAAGCTTTGGCAGTCGGTATTCCGGTTATTTCAACAAATGTTGGGGAGATGCGGAGTGCTTTCAGGAATAATCCAATAGGAACATTAATTGATAAAAATTCTCCAGAACTTTTAGCTAGACAAATTCTGGAATATTATCATAATCCAAGCAAAACACAGTATTATGCTGCTAATGCACGTCAATATATGCAACAGCATTACAGTGAGGAAAGTTTTGAAGCTTCCGGCAGGTTTATTTTAAATCATATTGAAGAGAATATTTTACCAAGATATTTGAAATAAATCTTGTTTGATTATTATGTTTTTTCAGATCCAATCAATTCATTCCATTCTTGTTCATCGAGACATTGCAAACCAAGTTCTTTTGCTTTTCGTGCTTTACTGCCACCATCTGTGCCCTCGATCACGAAATCGGTTTTTTGTGAAACGGAACTTGTTACTTTTGCCCCAAGCCGTTCAGCAATATTTTTAGCTTCGGAACGTGTCATGGAAGATAGGGTTCCTGTAAAAACAATTGTTTTACCAGCAAGTTTTCCCATTTGCTGATACTGCACATCCTGAATGGTCAGTTCCTTTTCAAGATCCTGCAGGGTTGTCAAATTATGCGTTTCGGTAAAGAACGCAACAATTTCATCCGCGATTGCAGGACCAATTCCCTCAATGGAACCCAATACCAATCTTTCTTCAGAGCCAGTTTGCCGGGCGGCCAGCATTTGTTCCTTCCAGTTGGTATATGATGTATAGTATCTGGCCAGAATTTTGGCTGTTGCAAGCCCTATCCTTCGAATTCCAAGGGAATAAATGAAATGGTCCAGTGAAATCCTTCTATGCTGGTCAATGGCGGTTAAAAGGTTTTTTAAAGAAAGCTCTCCCCAGCCTTCAAGTTTTAGTATAGTTTGTTGATGTTGATATAAACGAAAGATGTCCGCAGGTTGTTCGATTAAATCCATACGGAAAAAATCGAGAACGGTTTTTTCCCCCATACCTTCGATATTGAAAGCATCCTTAGAGCAAAAATGAATTAATCGTTCCTCAATCTGGGCTTTACAGGACAATCCACCTGTGCAACGACTTACAGCTTCGTTTTTTGGTTTTTCGGCAATAGCTCCACAAACAGGGCAATGTGTGGGGAATATAAAAGGCGCTGCACGATTTTGAGAATTGCAGGATATATCAACTCGCAAAATTTGGGGAATTACATCACCGGCACGTTGTATAATGACCTGGTCATGTTCCCTGATATCCTTACGGATTATTTCATCTTCATTATGAAGGGTGGCTCTTGTTACGATAACGCCACCAACATTTACGGGTTCAAGGAGGGCCACAGGCGTTAAAGCGCCCGTACGTCCAACCTGAATCTCGATTTTTTTTATGCGGGTTATTGCCTGTTCCGCCGGGAATTTCCATGCAGTTGCCCAGCGTGGGGATCGTCCGATAAATCCCAATCGGTTTTGTAAGGTGACAGAATTGATTTTATAAACCACTCCATCAATATCGTAGGGCAATCCGGAACGCTGATGGATAATGGACTGTTGAAATTCTTCCGCTTCCCGGGCATTTTTAACAACCTTGAATAAGGGATTAACGGTGAAGCCCCATTGCTGTAAGCGTTCTAACAAATGTTCATGTGTATCCGCGATTGATTTATCTGTATAACCCTGTGCATACACAAATAGGGAAAGGGGTCTTGAGCGTGTAATTTCAGGGTCAAGTTGTCTGAGAGAGCCGGCTGCGGCATTTCTTGGATTGGCAAAAAGACGTTTGTTATTTTTTTCCTGTTCTTCATTTAAATTGAAAAAATCTTGCTTGGAGATGTAAACCTCCCCCCGAATTTCAATTGTGTCTGGATAATTTTCTGGAAGTGTCAAGGGTAGGTTCCGCAATGTTTTGACATTTTCGGTAACATCCTCTCCCGTTGTTCCATCACCACGTGTGCTGGCTTGGATTAGTTTACCATGTTTATAGGTAAGGTTAATGGATAATCCATCAATTTTTGGTTCTGCAACAAAATGAAGATTATCAAGTTCATCTGGTTTGAGATCAAGATAACGCTGGATTCGTTTTATGAAATCTTCAAATTCTCTAATATCAAATACATTATCAAGGGAAAGCATGGGTATTAGATGTTTACATTTCTGTAATCCTCCCGTCGGTTTGATTCCAACCTTTTGGCTAATACTGTCTTTTTGTCTGAATTGTGGGAAAAGGAGTTCGATCTTGTTATATCTTTGGCGCAATTTATCGTAGGTAGCATCTTCCACCAAAGGTTCGTCTTGATTGTAATATGCGTGATCCAATGATTTTAATAAATTGGCAAGTTGTGACAATTCTTTTTGAGCCTGTTCGGAAGATAGTTCAGATATGGAAATCTGGTGAAAATCAGTTTGAAATTTTTGCATAATTTTGAGTACTTAATTTTTTTTTATTATTTATTTAGTAAGCTATCTGCGGCGGAACGGGCAGCGTCAGTAATCTGGTTCCCAGCAAGCATACGGGCGATTTCCTCTTTACGCTCGTTTGAATTCAGGCATTTTGTTGTGGTATAGGTTACGCCATTTTTAATTAATTTGCTAATTTGAAATTGCGTATCTCCACTGGCAGCAACTTGAGGGCTGTGTGTGACTGCAAATACCTGCATAGTTTGAGCGACATGATGTAATTTTTCACCGATTGCCGAAGCGGTCGCCCCGCCAACACCGGAATCAATTTCATCAAAAATCAGCGCTGATAAGGTAGACTTTTGGCTTAAAACAACTTTTAAAGCCAATAAAAGTCTGGATAGTTCCCCGCCGGAAGCGGACTTGTTCAAAGGGGCAGGAGGGACACCGGGATTGGCTGCAATCAAAAACTCAATTTGTTCCTTACCGTTTTGATTCCATGCGTCTCTGTTAAGTGGCTTCAAAGATACGAGGAATTTTGCGCGTTCCAGTTTTAAGGGTTTTAATTCGGCAGTAACAGCTTGTTCCAACTTTTTGGCAATTTTCTGTCTATGTTGTGATAGTGCTTCGGCGGCTTCCTCAAATTTTTGGCGGTGTTGATTAACTTCTATTTCGAGGGTCTTGATTTGTGTTGTTCCAATATCTAGTTGATTGAGTTTTATTTCAAATTCTTGAAGCAGATGGGACAATTCATCAATAGTCACGCCATATTTCCGGCTTGCGCCGCGTAGGGAGAATAATCGTTCCTCTATTTCATCAATTTGTTGAGGATCAATTTCAATCGTGTTTACAAGCTGTGAAAGTGTTGTTTCCGCTTCCGCTAAAGATTCTTCTGCTTGAGTGATCGCCTCCAATGCTGCTTGAATGGATTTATTAGATTCGGAAAATGAAGTGTTTTCAGAATTGGATAAGAGACGTTGAAGAGTTTTGCTTGCATTTAGCAAGACTTGGGAAGGCTGGTTATTTTTACGGTCCTGGGGAGCAAGCTGATTAAGAGCAGAAACCAGTAATTCCAGATGTCTTTCATTTTGTTGTAATGATCGTCTTTTATGAACAAGCTCTTGTTCCTCTTCAGCTTGTGGAGAAAGATTTTTTAATTCCTCAACTGATTCTCGTAACCATTTTTCTTCATGTAATGTTTTTTCAAGATTTTTTTTAAGAGCGGCAAGTTTTGCTGTTGTTTCAGTCCATTGATAATAGGTTTTGCGAGTTTCATTCAATAAGTTTAGTGGAGTGCCAAAATTATCGAGAAGAGAAAGATGATTTCGCATATCCATTAGACCAATTTGTGCGTGCTGTCCCTGTATTTCGATAAGTAGTTGACCAATTTCTCGTAAAAAATTAAGACTGATAAGCTGATCATTAACATAGGCGCGTGAACGTCCATCCTGTGAAATAGTACGACGAATGACCAATGGCTGATCGGTTATTTCTGGAATTTCATAACCTTGTAATTGTAATTGCTGATAGACAGGATGTGTTTTCTCGATTTCAAAACAAGCTGTGACCGAAGCCTGATTTGATCCAGCCCTGATCAAGGAAGAGCTTGCTCTTTCTCCTAATGTTAAGGCAAGGCTATCTAGTAAAATAGATTTGCCTGCCCCTGTTTCTCCAGTAAAAACCGTAAGTCCCTGATCGAAGGTTAAATCCAGCTTTTCAATTAAAACAACATTACGTATAGAGAGTTGTATTAACATTGGGGCTTCAGTATATAAAACAGGGATGTTTTATTAAAAAATAGAAGTGAGTGAATACCACATTCGTTTGAAGAAACCAGGTTTTTTACTGGTTGGTTTGGCTGTTTGTTCTGAAACAAGGTGATATTTTCTTAAATCATTATATGTATAGCGATACCAGTGACTGTTGGGATAGTTATATCCCAATACAGACGCTGTCTTACGGGCTTGATCTATAAGTCCCAATTTTAAGGAGACTTCAACGAGACGATGTAATGCTTCTGCTACATGATTGGTCGTTTGATAGTCTAAAATAACCCGTTGATAACGGGTAACAGCGGCCTCATAGTTTTTTTGCTGTTCATAAAAGCGTCCGATGAGCATTTCTTTACCGGCGAGATGGTCACGGCATAAGTCAATCTTGAGCTGTGCATCACGGGCATAGGAGGTCCCGGGGAAACGGCTTACTACATCATTCAAGGCACTAAGCGCTTCCATTGTGCCTTGCTGATCTCTTGTGACATCTGAAATGCGTTCGTAATAACATAAGGCGCGAAGATAAAAGGCATAGGGTGCATCAGGGCTATTTGGATGAAGCTGTAAATAGGTTTCCAATTGTTTTACCGCTTCTGGATACTTATTTTGCAGATAATAAGCATATCCTTCCATTAGTTGGGCATTAGGGGTATAGCCTGAATAAGGGAAATTCTCCTGTAATAACTCGAATTGTTTAGTGGCTAATTTGTATTTCCTAATCTTGATGCCATCTATACCGTTGTTGTACAGTTGTTCAGGAGTATTTTCCTGATATGTTGCTGCTGAATTATCATTCAACTTTTTTTGATCTTTATGACCGCCACCACATGCAACGAGACTCGTCGCAAGTAATAATGGGAAAAAATGTCGTATTGGATAAAAATAACGTTTTTGATTCACTGTATCCACAGTTTTAACGACTTTCTATTCTATAAAATGGCACAAAATAAAAATAATGTTTCTTTTATAACATGGAAGAAAGGAAGAGGAAGATTTTAATTTAGTAAAATTAAATTTTGTTTTGCAGGTGAGGTTTTTATGTTTCTTGTCTGAGAGGATATCTGTCTAGAGAAATGACCTGGGAATCATGGTAAATCCTGCCTGATAATTGATGGGAAAATTGAAAGCGCCATGCATCTGTTTGTTTCATCAAGGCGTGAAGTAACATATTGTTTAGTTTATGTCCTGATTTATATCCAATAAATTTTCCATACAGTCGGTGGCCTGCCAAAGATAAATCGCCTATGGCATCAAGCATTTTATGTTTGACAAATTCATTTGGACAGTATAATCCTTCCGGATTTAGAATTTTTCCGTCATCAACAACAATGGCATTTTGTAGGCTACCCCCTTTTGCCAAACCCATTTTATGAAGTGTATCTATTTCTTTTTTAAAGGTGAATGTTCTACAGAAGGCTATTTCTCTTTGAAAATTCTGGGGGGTTAGATCCATGTCAAAGGTTTGTTTTCCAATCAGAGAATTTGGAAAATCAATCGTTAATGACAATGATAGTTGATTTTCGGATGATGGATGAAATTCAGCAAAAGCGTCGTTATACTCTACCCGAACAGGTTTCATAATTTGTATGGCGGGTTTGTCTGCATAAAGAGATTGTCGGCCAGCCTTATGTAGAAGCGTGGTGAATTTTGCGGCAGATCCATCCAAAACAGGTATTTCAGGCCCATTGCATTCGATAAAAAGATTGTTAATTTGATAGCCTGCCAGCGCAGACATAATATGTTCAACCGTTCCTATTCTGATATTTGGGTTATTCGGAGAAGCAATAACCGTGCTAAGACTTGTATCAATAACGTTATTATAATGGGCTGGAATTGGTGTGTCATCAAGGTCTGTTCTAAAAAATACAATTCCTGTTCCTACTGGGGCTGGAATCAATTTTACATGAACTAACTTGCCTGTGTGCAATCCCATTCCTGAGAAATTAACAGGAGAGGCAAGGGTATATTGCAAGGATAAGTTTATATCATTTGTAAATTTGGAAGATAGCAATGAATTATATGCGATGTTTACCTTTTTTGAAGCGGGTAGAACTTGCGGACAATTCATAGCTTTCTCCTCTAAATAATTACCAAGATTTAATAACTCACATGAATTTCATTATAATTTTTAGTAAGGGAATACTAGTCAAAGATTATTGCATAGTGTTACGCATTTAATATTTTATTAGAGGCTTCAAAACTTTTGAAGCCTATAATAAATAATATTATCTTGATTTTCTACGAAGAAAAGCTGGTATATCCAGGCTTGCCTCTTCAGCTGAAGATTTACTTACCTGGTCATTTTTGTTGGAATTCTCACTATTGGAGACAGAGGGTTCATTCTTTTTTTGATGATAGGAAGGTGAACCATTATTGCTTCTTCCTCGTAAGGCACCGGTAACAATACCAAAAAGACTGCGTGAGGGAGCAGTGTTAGTTTCGGGTTCCTGATGACGTGAATCTGAAAATAAACCTGAACGTGGTGATGTTTTTGACACACGTTCTGGGACAGAATCAGGGGAGGGAGGGATTGGATCATCAGAAAAATTTGTTTGATTCTTTTCTTTCGATTGATCAAATGATGCTCTGGTCTCAGATGATACATTTAAAGAAGATTCATCCGATTTTTTTTCTGTATCAAACTGTGTCTGATTATTTTCAGAAGGTGTATCTGTTTGTGCGTTATCTGAATCTTTTGATTGTGCGGTATCGTTTGAAGATATCTGCTGCTCTTGTTGTACAGTTTGAGATTGCTTTTCATATTGCACCGGGCTGTCTATGCCGGTTGCTACCACTGATACACGAATTTTTCCTGTCAGGTTCTCATCAATGGCGGACCCAAAAATAATATTGGCATCTTCGGCAACTTCTTCACGAATACGGTTGGCTGCCTGATCGACTTCAAACAGGGTCAGATCGTCACCGCCCGTAATGTTAATCAACAATCCTTTTGCCCCAGCCATAGACGTATCTTCAAGCAATGGATTGGAAATGGCTTCCTCTGCTGCACGGATAGCCCGATTTTCACCTTCCACCTCTCCTGTTCCCATCATAGCCTTACCCATTTCAGCCATGACTGTTCTGATATCGGCAAAATCAAGATTGACAAGTCCAGGCGACATCATAAGATCTGTCACCCCTTTAACCCCCATATACAACACTTCATCCGCCATTTTGAAAGCATCTTTCCATGTTGTATTTTCAGTTGCTGTACGGAAGAGGTTTTGGTTTGGGATTACGATCAGAGTATCAACAAATTGTTGAAGTTCGGCAATGCCAGCTTCCGCCAATCGAGCCCTGCGAATTCCTTCAAAGGTAAAGGGTTTAGTGACAACTCCGACGGTCAGAATTCCACGTTCACGTGCCATTCTTGCAATGACTGGTGCGGCACCGGTTCCTGTTCCACCACCCATCCCGGCGGTGATAAAAACCATGTGAATATTGTCAAGATGCCGGGCTATTTCATCAGCGGCTTCCTCTGCAGCTGCGCGACCAATATCCGGTTTTGCACCAGCTCCCAGCCCTTGGGTTAGATGGGGACCTAATTGAATACGATTATCAGCATGACTGTTCATCAATTGTTGCGCATCGGTATTGGCAACAACAAATTCTACGCCTTTCAAATGCAATAAAATCATGTTATCCACAGCGTTGGTTCCCCCTCCACCAACACCAATAACAGTAATACGAGGGGTGAAATCTTCATAAGCGGGCTGTGGAATCGTTAAATTGAGTGTCATGAATGTCCTCGAACCGATATTTCGTAAACTATGTGTAAGGTTACAATGGAAAGTTACTATTATACAAAGAAAATATTTATATGTGTATCCTTATAAACTCAATTATTTTTTTAAGGAAACCATTGTTTTTTTTATTCGAGAAATCGAGATCCGCAAGGGTTCTTCCCTCGCCAGCCGCCCAGCAGAGTAAACCGGCAGCAGTAGAAAAGGCAGCCGAGGTTGTACTATCATTGGGTAATCCTATAATATTGTTGGGTTTTCCCAAGCGGATTTGACGGTTCAGGATACGGGCTGCTAAGGGACCGAGTCCTTCAAGTAAAGAACCTCCTCCCGTTAATACAACCCTGCCATTTGCTGCTTTGCCAATATTTGAATTATCCAGGCGGTCTCGAATCAATTCAAGTGTTTCTTCTATCCGTGGCCTGATAATAGAAATAACTCTTGATAGCGGAACTTTTGTCATGATTTCGTAATCATCGTCACCGATCATTTGAATGGGCAATTGCTGATATTCGTCGTTATAGGAATATTCAGCACTGCCATATTTAGTTTTAAGCCATTCCGCTGTATCAATTGAGGTTGAAAGAATACCTGCTATATCCCTGGTAATATGGGATCCACCAATCGGAATTTGTGAAGTGTAGAGAAGTTGATTGTCGCCGAAAATGCCAATAGAGGTTGTTCCGCCACCCATGTCCACAATAGTGGCGCCTAAATCCCTTTCGTCTGGTGCCATTACTGCCAGTCCAGCAGCTAGAGGGGTGGATATGATGCTTTCAATTTCCAATTCAGAACGCATTAAGACAGTTGCCAGATTTTTAAGGGATGTGGCGGAAGTGCTGATAATATGTAATGTTGTACTCAGTATTTCACATTGATGTCCTCTGGGATCTTCAACTCCAGCGGTCTCATCAACATTAAAACTTAGAGGCAAGGCATGAATAATTTCACGACCTTCAACTTGGGCTCTCAAAATTCCTTCGTTAACCAACCGGTATATGTCATGATTGGTGATTTCTCTTCCGCCAATTGGCCATTCGATATTGTAAAGCTGGCTGTCAGGTTTACCGCCAGAAAGATTTACATAAATTTTATTTAACCGACGCTCGGCTGCCTCTTCTGCCTGTCCAACGGCTGAACGGATTGCACGTTCAGCACTTTTAAGATTAATGATACCACCTTGTTTTACGCCATGAGAGCGTCTCCATCCATATCCCAGAACTTTTAGTTTTCCGTTGGATTTACCCTGTCCAATTAGACAGGTGATTTTTGTACTGCCAATATCCAATACACCGAAAACACCGGGTAAAAATTGTTTTTGCGCGGGTAAGTCGTCAGGGGGAAATATATTACTCTTTACTAATTGTCTGGATCGGGCAATAGCGATGGTCTGCTTTGCATGATTGGGGGAATTTCCTTGACTTGTTTTATAATTCAGTTGTTTCATGCACTTAACCATTTCCTCAAGAATTACATTATACCAGAAAAGATTTGATCAAGGTGTTTTTTCGTCATTGTCATTAGAGGGTTCCGGATTATCATTTTCAGGATTGGGTGGTGTCGGTTCTTTATCTTTTTGTATGATTAAGCGGTCGGGAAGACGCAAATCAATATGTTTCAGGGGACGATCCAGTAACTGGAACTGTTTTTCATATTGAATCAGTCGTTGAATGGCAGCAATTTCCTGATTTTCGGGAAGTAAAATGATTGTACCATTCTTCAAATTTAGGTTCCAGCGTCTATTCCCGATTCTTACGGCTGCCACCATACGATTTTTGATATCTGGATAAACGGATAAAATGTCGATCAAATCGGAAGCTGCTGTATTTGCACCAATACCGACAACCAAGGGAAGTTTTAAAAAAGCCTGTCCATCTTTTCCATTCATTCCCTGATCGTTGACAATGTTTCCTTTTTTATCAATAAGTTTGAATTTTCCTTGGTTTTGCCAAACGGCAAAGGGACTGCGTTCAATAATGTGGACAATTAAAGTATCCGGTAATTGACGTTTGATAACGGCATAATTGACAAAAGTTAGGCCATTTAGGCGTTTTTGCGCATCTTTGATGGAAAAATTAAGGATCGGATCACCAATGTTGATACCAAGGGCCTGTTTTATTTCATATTCAGTGGTCAGTTTACAGCCATCAATAATGATATGAGCCAGTTTCATCGGAACAAGTTTGGCTGTTTTTGTTCTGAAAAGTGAAAATTCCTGTTCCGATGCGAACTTATAAATGGCCCATCCACCCCCGATAAAAAGCCCAAGGATGATAAGAAGAAAGAAAAAGGGTCGAAGCATCCGTTTCAAACGGCGATAGGCTATTTTTTGTTTTGAGGGACGATCATCCTGATGATTCGGTCGCCTTTTCAAGTACGACATTTTGCTTTTTCCACAAGATGTGAACATAGTTCAGGATAGGTTATCCCACAAAAAGCGGCTTGTTCTGGCAGCAGAGAAGTTTTGGTCATGCCGGGTTGTGTATTTACTTCCAGAATATACAAATCACCAGGTTGGTCTTGTGTTTCATTGTGATTATCGTAACGAAAATCAGTACGGGAAACAGAATCACATCCTAGAATCTTATGAGCTTTTTGCGCATAGTCTAACGCTGTCTGAAAAGCTTGCGGATGTATAACCGCGGGGACAGTATGGGTTGATTGTCCAGCTTGATATTTTGCGTTATAATCGTAAAAAATATGTGTTCCAGATGATATATCGGTTACGGTAAGGGCTTTGTCATCAAGCACGCAGACTGTTAGTTCTTTTCCTGGAATAAATTGTTCAATCAGGGCCTCTTGACCAAAGATCCATTCCTTTATGATTTTTTCACGTTGTTTCTGTCGGATACTGGCATCGTTTGATTGGATGATATGAACACCTACAGATGATCCTTCTTGAATGGGTTTTACCACATATGGAACAGGAAAGGGATCCCCTGAATCCAACAGCGTGATAGGAACAGATTTACCTTTAGCTATCGGAAGACCGGCTTCATGAAGTAAAATACGGGTAATCTTTTTATTCATCGCGATTGCTGAGGAACATATATTTCCATGGGTATAGGGTATATTCAACCATTCCAAAACACCCTGAATGGCTCCATCTTCGCCAAAGTTTCCATGCAGAGCATTAAAAACAACATCGGGACGGTTTTTGGTCAGTGAATTGACAATTTCATTTAAATTATCGTTGGCGATTAAATCCGTTACTTCATAGCCTGCCGTATTCAATGCCTCGATTATGTTCTTACCACTGGCCAGACTGACTTCTCGTTCAGATGATAATCCTCCCCGCAGAACGGTTACTCGTTTAGCTGACATACTTATTTTCCCTTTGAGCATAAGGTATTCCGATACGTTTTATTTCCCATTCAAGTTCAATACCAAAATCGTTGAAAACCCGTTTTCTTAATTCCTCGCCTAAATTTTCAAGATCGCCAGCTGTCGCTTCCCCTGTATTGATTAAGAAATTACAATGTTTTTCACTGACTTTTGCCCCTCCCATGGTAAGCCCTCTGCCTTTAACCATATCGATAAGTTCCCAGGCCTTGTAAGAGGAAATATTCGGTGAGGGGTTGCGAAAAGTGGAACCACCTGTTCTTGAATGAATTGGCTGTGAATTTTCGCGTTGAGCTTTTATCTCGTCCATTGTTTTGTGTATGGTATCTTTGTTGCCGGGTTTACCCCGCAATCTTACACGAGTGACAATACCATCGGGTGGTAAAACAGAATGACGATAGCTTAATTTTAGGTCAGATGAGGAAAGACGGAATAATTCTCCGTTTCGAGTAAGTATTTCTGCCCAGTCCATAATTGTTGCAATATCGGAACCATGGGCTCCTGCATTCATTTTGATTGCCCCTCCAATACTACCGGGAATACCACTCAAGAATTCCATACCTGTTAAACCAAGCTGGGCGGCATATTCCGCGATTGTCATATCCAAACAAGCTGCACCTGCAACAAGTCCTTCATGGTCGGGAATAATTTTATGAAATCCCTTGCGCAATTGAAAACTTATTCCTTGAAGCCCACCGTCACGAATAAGAAGATTAGAGGTGGCCCCTATGGTAAAATAAGGCCACTCCAAGGGCATTGTTCTGAGAATATAGGCAAGATCTTCCGTGTCTGCGGGGTTGATAAGGATTTCGGCATTACCTCCTACACGAAACCAGCTTCTGTTTTTCAACGGGGCATTGTAGGTTACGCGTCCCCTCAGTTCGGGTAATAAATCGGAAATTGCTTCTTTGGTGAAAAGCCCCGTAGACATTAATTTTATCCTTTATTTCATTTTTTTTGTAAGGCTTTTAATTGTTCGGGCAAAGCATGGGCCCAATTTGTAATGGAACCTGCTCCCAAACAGATAACGAAGTCTCCAGGTTCGGCAATTGCATTAATCATTTCTGCCAATTGATCCTGTTGGGGCAATGCAACGACAGATTGATGTCCATGCGCTCGCAATCCTTCAACAAGCGCCTCTTTATTGATACCTGGAATAGGAGTTTCTCCTGCTGGATAGACATCAGCAACAATGACAGTGCTGGCATCATTCATGCAGGAGCAGAATTCGGGAAATAAATTTTGTAATCTTGAATAACGGTGTGGTTGAATGACTGCAATGACATTATGAATGGTTGCCTGTCTGGCAGCTTTCAAAACCGCTGCAATTTCGACGGGATGATGTCCGTAATCGTCAATAATAGTAATTTTGTTGACTTCCCCGACACGAGTAAAACGACGTTGCACTCCCTTGAAACCGGCAAAGGCAGAACGAATGTTGTCTTCACTGATATCCATTTCCAAGGCTACGGCAATAGCGGCAAGGGCATTTTGTACATTATGCTGCCCGAGCATTGGAATACGGAATGGACCCAGATGTCGATTGATCTGTTTTTGCCGATCTGTAAAGACAACGTTAAATGTTGTTCCTAACTTATCCATAATAACCTTTTCCGCCCGCACATCAGCTTGTGGGGAAAAACCATAAGTAATGAGACGACGGTCTGAAAGTCGGGGTAACATTTTTTGGACGCTGGGATGATCAATACATAAGACAGCAAAACCGTAAAAGGGGATATGGGAAACAAATTGCTGATAGGCATCTTCCATGGCCTCGACTGTTCCCCAATGATCCATATGTTCTGGATCCATGTTGGTAACAACTGCTATAACAACGGGGAGGCGAAGAAAGGAGCCATCACTTTCATCTGCCTCAACAACCATCCAGTCTCCAGATCCCATTCTTGTATTGGTACCGTATGCTTCAATTATTCCGCCATTGATAACTGTTGGATCAAGTTTGGCATATTCGAGCAATGTTGCGATAAGGCTTGTAGTTGTTGTTTTTCCATGAGTTCCGCCCACAGCAATTGACCAGCGTAACCGCATAAGTTCCGCAAGCATTTCCGCTCTTTGTACAACAGGTATAAAATGAGCCCTGGCTTCTATAACCTCTGGATTGTCTTTATTAATGGCAGAAGAGACAACGACAACTTGAGCTTTTCCAAGGTTTTCCGCCCTATGACCAATTTTGATTGGAATGCCTAATTTACGCAGTCTTTCCACATTAGCGTTTTCCGCAATATCAGAACCCTGAATATGATAGCCTAGATAATGTAGAGTTTCAGCAATACCGGACATGCCAATACCACCAATACCGACAAAATGAATGATACCAATTGAAAGAGGAAGGGATCTCATGAAAATGCTCTTGTTAAATGAAGTTAGGATGATAGATTTGCAACAGATCGCTCTATTAAATCAGCCAGATTTTTTGCCGCATTGGGATAGGCAGTTTTATGGGATAAGGCAGCTTTTTGCAATTTTTCTGGATGGCTGAACAAATCATTAATTAATTGCGTTAGGTTTGCAACAGTAAAATCAGGTTGATTAATCAACCATGCCGCTCCTTCTTTCTCAAGAATTTGGGCATTATAATACTGTTCCTTGTTGGCGGCATGGGGATAGGGAACTAAAATAGCCGGACGGTTAGTCAGGGCAAGTTCTGCCGTGGATGATCCTCCTGATCGGCCAATTACCAGGTGGGCTTTTTGCAAAAGATCTCCAATGTTCGTTAAAAAAGGTGATAGCTTTGCTTTTATTTCGTTTTTCTGATAATATCGGGTCATTGTTTCAATATCTTCTTGACGTACCTGTTGCGTGATGCGCAGTTTTTTTCGTAAGGATAGAGAGAGATTTCCCAAAGCGTAAGGAACAATTTCACCAAAAATTCTTGCTCCTAAAGATCCTCCCCAGATTAATAGATGAATTGTTTCTTTAGGAGGTTCATAAACGGATGGATAAAGGGAGGTGATATCAGGTCGCACGGGAAGACCGGTCACTACTATTTTATCAGAATTGGAAAGCCCTTTCGTGACAGGAAAAGATGTCGCTATTTTGGTGGCGAAAGGTGCAAGAAAGGCATTGGCCTTGCCAATAATTGCGTTACCTTCATGAAGAATGATGATGGGTCTATTTTTTTTGGACAATAATCGTGTGGCAAAAAGAGGCGGAATGGAAGGATATCCACCAAACCCGACAATTGCAGAAACGTGATTCTGAACCAGGATCTTTCTTGCCTCGATAATCCCCTTCATCAAGGAAAAGGTATTACCTATTTTTTTCATTATTGTTTTTTTGTTGATGCCAGCACTATCAATAACGAATTGACGAATGTCATGCCATGAAGCCAATTCTCGATCTTCAATCCTTTTATCCGTCATAAAAACCACAGGATAATCTCGTCTGGTGAGCTGTAGGGCAAGGGATTTGGCTGGGAAGAAATGACCACCTGTTCCTCCTGCGGCAATGGCTATAGCAGGTTTGTTCATTGAACTAAATTTCTCTTACTGAATGGCTGGAAACCATTTTTTGAAAATTTGGGGGCCTCTATTCTGTGTCTTGTCAAAGCAAGCACCATACCAATGGCCAATGCAACAGACATGGCGGATGAACCACCGTATGAGATGAAAGGTAAGGTCATGCCTTTTGTTGGAATAAGGTGAAGGGTAGAGGCCATGTTGATAAAAGCTTGTAATCCAAAACCGGTAATGATGCCTGTTGTTGCCAAAATGATGAAAGGATTGTCTTCCTTGATCATTTTTAACAAAGAACGTACAACAATGAAACAGAATATTAAAATAATAATCATGCAAACAATCATTCCGTATTCTTCACCCGCAACAGCAAACACAAAATCAGCATGTGCATCGGGCAAGAGATCTTTCACGCGTCCTTCACCCGGTCCACGTCCCATCATTCCACCATTTCCAAACGCACGCAGAGCGGTGTCAATCTGATAATGATCACCAACATTGGGATGAAGAAAGCGTTCAACACGAGAACGTACATGTGGAAAAACGGTATAGGCACCGATAAAAGCGGCAATCATGGCCCCAAAAGCAGAAAATACCCAAAACAGGTTGAGACCATTTACGAAAAGCTGGGTTAGCAAAACAGCGGTAATTACGACAAGCATGCCGATATCGGGTTGAGATTTTAAAAGGAAAAGGATAACACCATAAAAAATAAAAGTTATGAGAAGGTTAGGAATATAAAATCTTTTGTTCCATCGAGTTAAAAACCAAGCCGTTAAAACCGCAAAGCAGGGTTTTAAAAATTCAGAAGGCTGGACAGACATCATTGGTAAGGCAATCCATCTACGGGCCCCCTTGATTTCCATACCATGAACAAGGGTATAGGCGGTTGCCAGTATGGCGATAAAACTTCCAATAATTCCAAGTCTTTTTATCCCCTCCACAGACAGCATTGAGGTAACCATGATAATCAGGGCTGCAATGCTCAGGAACATGATCTGTTTAAAGATAAACATGTCTCGTGATGCTCCAATTCTCTGTGCAACGGCTGGGCTGGCGGCCAGCATTAAAATATAGCCAAACCCGATCAACAAACCGACACTTCCCAACATCCAATGATCGATATTTCGCCACCATCGTGCCAGTAATGAATTATCGAGACGGGAAACATTGGACATGATAAATTTCCTAATCGTTTAGGGTTTGACGGAATGATGTTTCTAGTTGATTGACAAGTTGAATAAACACATTCCCTCTTTCCTCAAAGCTATCAAACTGGTCAAAGCTGGCACAGGCAGGAGAGAGCATTACAGTACGAATATGATGTTGTTTGGCAAATGCAAAAGCGAGAGGGACTGCTTGATCAAGTGTGTGAACAATCTGGTAATGGACATGATATCTGTCCAGGGTTTTTGCTAGCAGTGGTGCATCTTTACCAATCAATAAAGCGAATTTTATTTTAGAAAAATAGGGTGCAAGATCGTCTATTCCTTTAGCCTTGGCCAATCCACCAGCAATCCATACGATTTTATTATAGCAGGTAAGTGCCTTCGAGGTCGCATCTGCATTGGTGGCTTTACTATCATTGATAAAAGTCACTGAATCAATGGTTGCGACAGGTCGCTGTCGATGGGCAAGTCCATTAAAAGAATTAAGACTTTCTGCTATCTGTTGCCGTGCAACGCCCAAAGCGAGGGCCATTGCCGTTGCAGCCGCAGCATTCTGTGCATTGTGTTGCCCTGGAAGAAGCCTTGCTTGATTTAAATCAGCAATAATGCCTTTCTTGTCTTGCAGAAGATGCTGATCAACCCAAAAATCGGCATTGATATCTTTTTTCCCAGATATTTTTTTAACGGGAATATCATTTTGGACAAGCCGTTTTGCAATAGATTTACAGTAATCGTCCTCAATTCCAATAACTGCCATATCCTGTTGATTTTGATGATCAAAAATATGATATTTGGCTTGAACGTATCCTTTCATGTCTCCATGCCGTTCAATATGATCTGGCGTAATATTTAACAAGCATGCGATATCTGCTTTGAAACTGGATAAGCGCTCAAGCATATAGGAGGACATTTCAAGAATGTAAACACCATCGTTCTCCAAATATGGAAGGGATAGGGATGCCGGTCCCAGATTACCTCCTGCTACAGATGGTATTTTAGCTTCTGTTAGAATATGGTTTAGTAAAACTGTGGTCGTTGATTTACCATTTGTGCCAGTTATAGCCACGAAACGTGCTCGGGACCCTGATTTTTTGATAGCTTGATATAAAATCTCTGCATCTGAAAGAATTGGAATTGCATTCATCCGGGCAAGTTCTGCAACAGGGTGGGGTTTTGGTAAAAAATGCGGAATACCAGGAGATAAAATTAAGGCATTGAAATTTTCCAGGTTTTTAAAAGGTGCAAGATGGGGCTTTAACTTTTCAGGGATTTGCTGACGAGCTTTGGGTTGATCATCCCAGACCTGTATTGTTGCTCCCATTTGCAAGAGACGTTGGGAAGCGGCAATGCCATTTTTACCTAACCCTAAAATGGCGTAATGATTATTTTTGAATAAATCTTTTGGGAAATCCATTTTAACGCAGTTTCAATGTTGCTAAACCAATAATGCCTAAAATAATGGAAATAATCCAGAAACGAATGACAATTTTTGATTCGGCCCATCCTTTTTTTTCAAAATGGTGATGTAAAGGTGCCATGAGAAAGATTCTTGTTTTAGTTTTTTTATACCATGCGACTTGAATAATGACGGATAGCGTTTCAATTACAAATAAACCGCCGACGATACACAAGACCAGCTCATGTTTTACGGCAACGGCAACAGATCCAATGGCGCCACCCAATGAAAGAGAGCCTGTGTCCCCCATAAAAATAGAAGCTGGAGGGGCGTTAAACCATAAAAATCCTAGTCCTGCCCCTATGACAGCAGCACAGAATATGGCCAATTCCCCAGTTTTAGGAATAAAATGCAATTGTAGATAATCGGCAAAAACACTATTTCCGACAATATAGGCAATCAGCGCAAAAACAAAAAAGGAGATAACAACTGGAACAATGGCAAGCCCGTCAAGTCCATCCGTGAAATTAACCGCATTACCAAAACCACTTATGACAATCATCCCAAAAAGAGGGAAAAAATAGCCTAATGGAATAAGGACATTTTTAAGAAAAGGAAGCGCTAGATCATTGGCCATTCCTGAAGGGGTCAGTTGTTGTAAAAAATAAGTTGCAACCAGTGAGATTAAAAATTCCCCGCCCAAACGTGTGCGTTTACTTAATCCATCACTGTTATGTTTTGCCAGTTTTTTATAATCATCAAAAAAACCTATCAGGCCAAATCCAAAGGTGACAAATAGTACGATCCAGATAAATCCGTTGGTCAGGTCAGCCCATAAAAGCGTTGAAATTAATAAAGTGGATAAAATTAAAATTCCTCCCATAGTAGGAGTTCCTGCTTTTTCTTTCAAATGCCGTTCCGGGCCAAGGGCACGAATGGGCTGACCTTCACGCTGAATCTGGTGAAGTTTGGCTATTATATAGGGACCCAACCAAATGCTAAGGAAAAAAGCCGTGAAACAGGCGGCAACAGCACGAAATGTTATATAACGAAAAAGATTAAGTAAAAAGGCATAGGCCAGCCCATGATGCATAATCAGATCATATAGCATTAATTTTTCCTTTGATTCATTTTTTGAGTTAACGCCCTAACAATTTTTTCCATATGCATTCCATGACTTCCTTTTACCAGAACAGTGTCTCGATCTTGCAATTGCTGATGAATGAAAGGGATTAGCTCTTCTGCATTTTTACACCATTTCCCTTGTATAGATCGGGGAAGTTGATCAAATACAATTTTCATTGAGGAGCCGCAAGTAAAAACAAGATCAGAATTCTGTATAATACTGGGAATCAAGGAGAGATGCTCCTTTTCGCTATGTTCATCCAGTTCGAATATATCCCCTAAAACTGCGATACGTCGTTTGGGACTCAATAATGTCAGGGTTTTTAATGCGGCCTGAATTGAAAGGGTTGATGCATTATAGCTTTCATCTAGAAGAATTCCTGTTTTATCTATCAAAGGTAAGATTTCTCCTCGTCCTGACCCAGCTGTAAATTGATGCAGGGCGGTAATTGCCTGTTGCAAATCGAGTTTCAAGGAGAATATTGCACCGAGTACAAGGGAGGCATCATGAATGAGATGTTGCCCGGGAGACGCAAGAGAGACGGAAAAGATTTCATTAACTGTTTTAAATTTGAAGATTGAATAATCTGCACCAAGATTTATGGACTGGATTTGAAAATCAGCCTTTTCTGATAAACCTGTTCTGTAAAGATGAACATGATATTGCATTGCTCGTTTTTCAAATAAAGTGAAATCATAAACTGTTTCAGGCAGAATAAGGATGCCGTTTTTTGACAGAGCGGTGATAATCTGGCTTTTTTCCTCGGCAATTGCATCCAGGGTTTTCATCAATCCAAGATGGGAGGATGATACCGTAGTAATAATTGCTATGTCAGGTTTAACCATGGCAGCAAGGGGGGCTATTTCGCCACTGTGGTTCATGCCAATTTCACTGATACAATAGTCGGCATCAGAGGGAAGTCTTGCCAAAGTGAGAGGAACGCCCAGATGGTTGTTATATGAACCTTCGGCAGCATGAATTTTTCCAAAAGGCTGCAAAGCGTTTTTAAGCATTTCCTTTGTTGTGGTTTTACCGACACTTCCAGTGATCGCTATGGCTTTTCCATGAAAACGCTGTCTGGCATAAATCCCCATTTTTGTAAGGGCATGTAAAGTATCCGAGACAATTAAAAAGGGTAATTGACTGTTGAATTGGGAAGGAATATGCGTGACAATGACACAAGATGCTCCATTGGCAAGAGCCTGTTGAATATAGTCGTGACCATCGCTATTTTCACCTTGAATGGCAATAAAGATATCCCCGGGTCGCAAGGTTCTGGTATCAATGGAGACACCCGTTCCATGTATGGCCTGATGAATGGATAAGGCACCTCCAGTGGCCTGGATAAGATCAGTTTCGTTCCAAAGGAATGTCATAAATATCTCATATATTTCTGTACTATTTTTACATCATCAAAAGGATGGATAGTATTCCCGATAATCTGGCCTTGTTCATGCCCCTTACCAGCAATAACTAAAATATCGCCAGGTTGAAGTTTTTTAACTGTTTGTGCAATGGCCTCTTCTCTGCCAGCGATTTCAACGGCCCGTGGAAAACCTTTTTTAATTTCATTACGGATCAATGCGGGATTTTCATGCCGGGGATTATCATCCGTAATAATGACATGGTCTGCATATTTTCCCGCCTCAAGAGCCATCAGAGGGCGTTTGCCTTTGTCACGGTTCCCACCTGCCCCAAATATAATATATAACTCATGATGAACATGTGGACGCAAAGATTGTAAAAGATGGGTCAATGCATCAGGTGTATGGGCATAATCAACATAAACAGTTGCCCCATTTGGTAAGATGGCAGCCTGTTCCATGCGTCCTTTCACGCCTTTTAGTTTGGGAAGTAGAGGAACAAGGGATTCAAGATGTTCAGAATCTTTTGCGATAAGTGCCATAGAAAGTAGAATATTATCTATCTGGTAACGGCCAAGTAAAGAAAGGGTTGTTGTAACACGGTTTCCTGAAGCTGTTTTATATGTTATTTCCTGACCATGGGGTAAAGGTTTAACATGATTTAGACGCAAAAAATTTCCTTTGATGCCAACCAGTCTCAATTGTTGTTTTCTTTTTTTTATTATATTTAATAATGTTTCAAGAACGGATGCATTCATATCACTGTTCAATGCGGCAATGGCATTTGATGGTAATATATCTGTAAATAATCTTTGTTTTGCCTGAAAATATGCTTCAAAACTGTGATGGTAATCCAGATGATCCCGGGTTAGATTTGTAAAAGCTGCCGCTTCTAATTCAATATTGTCAAGCCGGTATTGAGCCAATCCATGTGAAGATGCTTCCATGGCAACGTGTGTTACATGTTTTTTGGAAAGATTTTGCATAATTTCATGTAAAATAATAGTGTCAGGTGTGGTTAATACCGGTCCTGTATAATGATAGCCAGCATTATTGAGAACGCCCAAAGTGCCAATTGAAGCGGATTTCAGATTTTCCAGTTCCCATAACTGTCTGGCAAAATCGACGGTGCTTGTTTTACCATTTGTACCTGTAACCGCTATTTTATGATGGGGTAACTTCGGGTAAAATAAGGAAGTTATTTTTGCTATCACTTGACGGGGATTATTACAGTAAATGGGAACGCACTGACTCGGCAAATCCATGTTTGACCCATTGGTCAAGAGAATCGTATTGGCTCCATTTTCAATGGCCTGTTGAATGAATGCTTGTCCATCAAGCTGATTTCCAGGCAAAGCGGCAAAAAGAAAATCTTTTTGCACTTTCCGGCTGTCCAGTGCAATTCCCCTTATTTCATGATTGGGGAAATAATCGGGAATATTGATATAGGATCGTAATGTATCAAGTGAAATCATGGTAAAACGGAACTGACTATTCTGAGGGGGAAGAGGGTGATATATTTTTGTGTCTAGATTTTGTTTTTAATGCGGATTTTGTTTGTCGATTAAGACGAGGATCGCCCGGATCATTTCCTGGACCGAGAGCTTTTACTCCTCTAGGAACTGCAGGACGTAGAGGAATGGATAACTCATTATCTATCCTTCCGGCATTCTTTATATCTGGAAATAATCCAAGCATGGGTCCAATACGTGCAATGATTTTGGATACAGTTGGTGCCGCATTCCATCCGGCTGTTGTCCAGCCATGGGTAAATTTGGTTGGCTTTGGACTATCCAGCATGACATAGACAGCATATCGGGGATTGTTCATCGGAAAAACAGCAGTGAAGGCTGATACATTGACATGTTTTAAATAACCCCCACCTTTTCCCACTTTTTCACTGGTACCAGTTTTCCCTCCTACAAAATAACCCGGAACCTCTGCGTTTTTGCCCGTTCCCTGTGTAACATCTAAACGAAGTATTTTCCTTAGAATAAGGGAATTTTTATCGGAAATAACTTTTTCTCCATCAGGTATGTCAGTTCTAGATGAGGTTGGATCAATAATTACCGGAGGCATTGTCTCATCCTGTCTTGATAATAGAGTGGGCCTGATCAGGTAACCGTCATTCACTGTTGCCGCGGTTCCACGAACAATGGCTAATGGGGATTGTGCGATACCGTGACCAAAGGCGACAGTCATGATGGTGGATATTCCCCAATTTCTGGCAGAGGGCACCAAAGGACGACCTGCTTCGGGTAGTTCAATTGGAACGCGTGCTAAAAAACCCATTCTTTGTAACCAGGCACGCTGTTTTTCTCCCCCAACATCAAGGGCGATGTGTGCAGATGCAGGGTTTGAGGAATATGCCAATACTTCAGGTAAGGAAAGATAGGGAGCAAAATGATCTGTTTTCAAGTCGTGAATGGTAAAGCGACCCACCCTGACTGGTGCTGTTGCAAAACGGTCCCAAATGTGTATACCGCCAACCTCCAAAGCCATAGCTGCGTTTTGAAGCTTAAAGGTTGATCCAGGTTCGTACATCCCGTTTGTGGCGCGATTGAATCTTTGATTTGGGGGGGCTTTATTGAAAAAATTTGCATCATAATCGGGTAAACTCACCATTGCCAGAATTTCCCCGGTATGAACATCCATAATAATACCGCATGCAGCTTCTGCCTGAAAAGTTTGCATCGCTGCCTCCACTTCTTCCTGTACCGCGGTTTGAACATGAGTATCAATGGATAATCTTAAAGAGGAATGATCATTCATCAAGCGCTGGTCAAGATATTTCTCAATACCTGCAATACCGTGATCATCAATATCCACGCTGCCGAGAATATGGGCTGCCAATCGTCCTAGTGGATAATGTCTGCGTTCGCCACTTTCAAAATAAATTCCTGGAATGCCAAGGTTATTGATATCAATTTCCTGTTTTGGAGAAATATCGCGAGCTATATAAACAAACTGTTTTTTAGACGAGAGTCTTTGAGTGGTTTTTTCAAGATTTAGATTGGGGAGAATGGATTTCAGTTTTTGAGCAACATCGTCAGGGTCAATAATTTCAACAGGATTTGCATATAACTGTGCCACGGGGAGAGAAATGGCCAAAATCTGTCCATTTCTGTCAATAATAGAGGCTCTGTGGATTTGAGGTAACGAAAAATCTCCAGCAATGGTTCCTTTTGGATCGCTAATTGGAATTGGAGGAACCTGGGGAGCGATTTGCTGTTTTTGAGGGGGCAAAGGTGCTATGATGGTTGCGAAAATTAATTTTAGCATAACCGCGCCATAAATGACGCAGAAGCCGCATGCTGTGATAAATAAGCGAAGTCTGGTTTTATCTATTTGATAGGTATTAATTTTTTTTTTTTGATTTTTTTTTCTTTTTTCAAAAGATTGTCTATAAGGTTGACCCTTTTGTGAACCTTTTCCATAATTTATCATTTATTTTAACTTTATAGAATTCATTGAGAAAAAGGAACAGGTGCGGGTAGGGAATCATTAGCGTCGTCCCCAAAGGCTGATTCAGAATGATAATGCTGTTTTTGTTTGCTGTTTTGGGCGATTTTTACCGGCGCCGCATGTTTTGGTTTTGCTTTGGTCGATACGACGGTGTGTATTTCTTTTTTACCAATGGTGCCATTGTTATTCTTTTCTTTTACAATTGACATCGGCTCGGAACTGTCAGCAATTGAAAATGCAGGTCGAACTGCAGGTTTATGAGCGGATTTTTTGATTAAGGCTGTTGTTTTGATATTTTTTTTATCAATTCGTGGGATATCAGGGAAATCATTGGTTGCTAGATTTTCGTCATCATCCCTAACATTTTGAACAGGTTTGCTTCTGATAGGAGATTTTTTAATGTTTTTGTTTGAAATATCATCAGAGGAATCAATTGTATTGTTTGTTTTTTTAGCAGTGTAGATTTCGGGTTTTCTGGAAGGGGAATTGAAGGATGCAGATTGGTTTTCTTCATCCGAAGTGCTCGGTTTTGTTGGGGAGTCATGATGTTGCCTGGTCATATTACTATTACTTGAAACAATAGCAGGTTTGGGCTTGTCATCAGGGTTGTTCAAGGTTTGTCCATGATTATTAGCGACCGCAAGGAGTAGCTGTTTGCGTGTTTTATCCTCGATCTGTTCCTTTTGAATGGGAGGAAGCACATTGAGCAAGGATGACATTTGTACAAATTGAGTGGGAGCCAAAGGGTGCAATTTTGGCAGAAAATTGTTGGCCAGAGTTTTTAAACGGTCAGGCTGATTAAGTAAAGTCCATTCTGTCCGTAACATTGCCGTCCGGGCTTTTAGCCGTTCCGTATCATGCACAATCTTGGCGATTTGATGGTCCAGTACGGTGGTTTTATGTTTTTGAGTGTACAGGATCATTCCAGATAGACCGGCAAGTACTGAGCAAAATAACGTTAATGGACGGATTATCATCAGGATATACTCCTTGTTTTCTGCCCTGCAAGACGTTTAATGGCTCGTAATTTCGCACTTCGTGAACGGGGATTTAAAAGGGCTTCATGTTTTGAAGGGCGAAGAGGCTTATGGGTTAGGGCTTCAAACTTAATCAGTTCGGATTTTTGATGTAGGGATTGAGGATGATGTCTTGAAGGACCTGCAATATTGCCAGTTGCCTGATTCATGATTTCTTTGACAATACGGTCTTCCAGGGAATGAAATGAGACAACAATCAGTTTTCCATCTGGTTTAAGAAGGGAAAGTGCACTTGTTAAGACTTGCCTGATTTGTGTCAATTCATCATTGACGGCAATTCTTAGGGCCTGAAAAGATCGAGTTGCGGGATTAATCTCATTTTTTTTGGATGGAACAATCCTTTTAATCAGGTTTGCCAGTTGTTGTGTTGTTTCAAAAGGTTTTTCAAGTCTATTCTGAATGATGGCTCGAGCGATACGACGTGAGAAACGTTCCTCACCATAATACCATAGAATATCTGCCAATTCGGTTTCGGACAACTGGTTAACAAGATCAGCCGCAGTTTTTCCAGATTTACTCATTCTCATATCCAGCGGTCCATCAAACCGGAATGAAAAACCTCTTTCTGCCTCGTCCAACTGAAAAGAGGAAACTCCCAGATCAAGAACAATACCATCCAGAGATAGGATGTTATTTTCATGAGCAAGCGTTTCAAGTTGAGCAAAATCTCCCTGTAAAAGACGAAGCGTGGGATAGTCGTCAACAATTTTTTGTCCTCGCTTGATGGCATCGGGATCACGATCAATTCCCCATACATTGCAATTGGCAGCGGAAAGAATGGCCTTGCTGTACCCACCTCCACCAAAGGTTGCATCAATATAAACCGCTTCGGATTTTGGTTGTAAAAGGTCAATTACTTCGTTAAGCATGACGGGGAAATGACCATTGATATCAATTGCTGAATAATTGTCGGCCATGATTATTGGTCCGCTTGCTCAGTTTTAGCCTTGGCGGCGTGTGGCAGAATGACCATTTTTGTTCGTTTAAGCACGGATTCATAATGTTTTTGTGCGGCTACAGGTTCCCAAATTTGGAAAATTGTCCCAAGTCCCATAAAAGTGACCTTATTGGTCAAGTTGGCATGTTGTTTTAGAATGTCAGGAAGGATAATCCTTCCCTCACGATCAACTTCAATAGGCCAGGCCTGGGCGTAAATAAGGGTTGCGAGGTCATTAT
Source organism: Commensalibacter sp. A3DC (assembly GCF_047307945.1). Classification (NCBI taxonomy): domain Bacteria; kingdom Pseudomonadati; phylum Pseudomonadota; class Alphaproteobacteria; order Acetobacterales; family Acetobacteraceae; genus Commensalibacter; species Commensalibacter sp. A3DC. Next base: position 26,204 of record NZ_JAXOQA010000015.1, read on the forward strand.
GTTCTGTTGAAAGAATGTTGACATCATCCAATACGGCGGTCAGTTTGTTGAAAATGGCAAATGGCCATCCTTCGATACAGGGTAAAGTATGAGAGGGGCGAAGAATAAAGGAAAGTTCTTCCTTGGTGGTTTTTTCTTTGCGTAAATTTAAACGGAAATTTGCTGGAATAGATACTCTTCCTTTGGCATCCAGTCGATTTTGATGTGATCCAAGGAATAAATTCATTACAGGCTATCCCAGATTTAATTTGAATTGATATTGATCTTTGCTTTTGTTTTACATTATAGCCTTTGGGATATCATGGGTAAATATGGGAGGTCAAATAATTACGCTGGAAATCACTTTTATTTCATAAAATCATGATTGAGATGTATATGAAGTATCGTTAAAATGCCGTAAAAATTATAGTTTTGCATCTTGATGGAAATTTATGGATAAAATTAAAATCAGATAGCGTGTAAGCCGGGTTCTGTTTTTATGAAACATAAATGACGATCATTCATCTTGAATACGATTCGCACCGTATTTCATGCAACCAACCCAGGTAACAGGGCGGAAAAACCCTGATTTAGCTGTAAATCTGTTACCTCTATTAGGTTTTGCTCCCGGTGGGGTTTACCATGCCATTCCTGTTGCCAGTCATGCGGTGTGCTTTTACCACGCCTTTTCACCCTTACTTGCATTTATAAATAAATTGGCAAGCGGTTTGTTTTCTGCGGCACTTTCCCTAAGGTCGCCCTCGCCAGTCGTTAACTGGCACCGTTTTTCCGTGGAGCCCGGACTTTCCTCTATTTACGATGCAGATCATGTAAATAGCGATCATCTGGCTATCTGATGGTGTTAAGATGTCGCTATTTCGTGCAAAAAGCAAGATGATTTTATAAAATATCCAACAGGTGAATGATTTTAAAGCTGCATTATGGATGTGAAACTAAAATTTTCCCCTTCTGGGTTTTCACCAATACGAAGAATTCCGGGTTTTAAAATTTTATAGGGGGGAACGGGAAGGTTATAAGGCGCTGGAACATTGTTATATACTCTTCCCGCCAAATCAAATTTAGATCCATGACACGCACAATTATAATATCCGCCAAGTGAATTTCCCAAATTAAGGCTTGGAATACATCCGAGATGCGTGCATACACCAATCAAAACCGCAATTTCTGGCTGAATTGATCGGTGCCAGTTTCTTGTATAGGGAGGTTGTTGCAACTCTTTACTGCTTGGATCACGTAAACGGATCAAAAGTTCTTTGTCCTGTAAAAGTGCAAGTGTTTTGGCTGGACGATGAAGAATAAATACAGCATGTCCCTGCCACATAACGGTAATTTGCTGACCCTCTTTAAGCGAGGAAATATCAACATCCGTGTAATTATGAGTGATGGTGGTATTTTGAGTGTTTAAACTGTTTATAAAAGGCCATGTGCAAACCACACCTCCTACCGTTACTGAACTTGCGGTAAGCAGGGTTAGGAAACTACGACGTGGTACAGTAGGGGGAGAGGAAGATTGATTCATTATGAAAGTTGATATAATGATTATTTAATGAAGCGGATAAAAATGATTGGGTGTATTTTTATCAATTTGTATACTACCATTTCGCCTATTAACACGAAAGGTAAAAATTGTCGGAAAATTCTTTCTTGTATTCAGACATTCCTGATTGTGTTTTTCATGAATTTCAACATTTAAAATTGTTGATCCATCATCATTGTTGATCACGGGAATTAAGCATCTAAGAGGGATTTCTGTTAGATTTTTATCTGTGATGGTCTGTTTTAGATATTTTATTACAGATTGATTATTAGACCAGTCGATTTTCTGTCTTACAAACTGATCGGTCAATTGATTTAACCAACCCATTTCTTGGCAAAAAATAATACCGCCAGATAAGAGTAGCGCAACAATCACGCGTTGTATTATCCTTTTCTTTAAAGAGTTTCTTGATGGAGAAAATGCAGGTCTATCGGATTTTGTCATCAGTTTTTCAGATTGATCAAATAATGGAATTATATAATTAAGTTAAAAAATGGAATTGGATAATCAATATTAAGACTTTATTTAATTCAAAATGAAGTCGTTGCAAAGAACATCAAATTAGAATGGAAAAGATAAAAACAAAAACCATGAATTCATTCTATAAATAATTTTTAGGTAGTTATTAATAAGTAAAAATTCATTAACATCTATCCATCTTATGGATTAAATTTTTTATCTTTAAATGCAGTTTTTTAACCACCATGACTTGAATTGATAAAATCATGGTGATCAACAATCACTATTCTGTCATATTTTCGTGCCAAACATGATTTGCCCGATCTAATAGGTCAAGAGCTTCTTGTGGTCCCCAGCTACCAGCCTTATAATATGTCAGTGGGGTTAGATTTTTTGCCCAACCATCAAGAATGGGTTCTATCCAGCGCCATGAAGCTTCGACTTCATCACGACGGATGAAAAGAATGGGATCCCCTTTGACGACATCCATCAAAAGCCCTTCATAGGAATCGGGGTAGCGGATATGAAAGGCTGTAGGAAATTCGATATTGATTGAGGTGCTGCGTAAATTCGTATAGGTTTTTTGTGGATCCTTGATTTGCAGGGATAATGAAACACCCTCGTCTGGTTGAATACGAATCACAAGACGGTTCGCTTTTGGTGGCGTGGCAAAAAGATTCCAGGCGGAGGGTTTGAACTGAATAATGATTTCACTGACTTTTTTTGCAAGCCTCTTTCCTGTTCTCAGGTAAAATGGTACACCTCCCCAACGGGCGGTATTGATTTCGGCTTTTAAAGTAATGAAAGTTTCTGTATTGCTTTGATCCTTACCAAGATCCTCAAGATATCCGGGTATTTTTTCATTTTTGTAAACGCATGATGTATATTGGCCGCGAACAGTATTATTCTTGATATCCTGTTCCGTCATGGGTTTTAAAGAACGAAGGACTTTTAACTTTTCATTTCTCAGGTCATCGGCATTTAATGAAATGGGAGGATCCATGGCCACCATACATAAAACCTGTAAAAGATGGTTCTGAACCATATCCCTTAATGCGCCAGCTCCATCATAATATCCACCCCGTTTACCCACCCCTACGGTTTCAGCAGCTGTAATCTGGACGTAGTCAATGGCATCCGAATTCCAAAGCCGTTCAAAAACTGGATTGGCGAAACGAAGGGCAATAACATTCTGAACAGTTTCCTTGCCAAGATAATGATCAATACGGTAGATATTATTTTCAGGGAAATGCTTGCCAACACGCTGGTTGATCTCTTCGGCAGTTTTTAACGAGGTTCCAATGGGTTTTTCAAGGATTATACGGGTTGTCGGAGTGATCAGTTTTTTCAATGCAAGATTGTCACAAATATCACCATACAACCTTGGTGCAGTCGCGAAATAAAAAATGCGAATATCATTAGCCTTGTTATGTTCGAATTTCGCTTGCAGTTCTGGCCAGTTGCTATCAGCTTCTGCACCATTTAAGCTGACGTAGGAAATAAGATTTAAAAAATTTCTAATATTTTCTGGATCTTGATAGGATTCTTGAACAAATTCAACCAATCCGTCATGAATGCGTTTTTTAAAATCGTCGTCTGTCAAAGGTGATCTTGCTGTACCGATAATACGAGTTTGGGGTGGAATTTGTTTGTCCAGATAACGATAATACAATGCGGGTAATAATTTCCTTGCAGTTAGGTCGCCTGTTGCCCCAAAAATGATAATATCAAAAGGCGCATAGGCTTGTGTCTGTTCCATAAATTTGGTCTCTCTACATTCTATAAAGTTTAATTTTTGAATATTATTTTGAATCGTATATATTTTGTGAATCTACTCTGTAATATTTTTTTTGATAGTAACATGGTTTTCAAAACAGGAAAAAATATTCTTTAAATTTTCAAAGGATTAAAATTTTCATATTCTGAGGCTATTGGCGATTGACCTGGCATGCAGGGTTACGTAATGAATAGAAACAGCTTTAAATATATTTTAAAAAAAATCAAAATAGGAAAAGTGGATGAATGAATTTGATAATAAACCCGAAGTCGGAGGGATCGCCGTTGATCGTCTTCGGACAATTGTTGAACGTATCGAGCGTTTGGAAGAGGAGCGAAAAGGGTTGGCAAATGATATCAAAGATATTTATGCTGAGGCAAAATCGGCGGGATTTGACGTTCCTGTAATCAGAAGGATAATTCGGGCACGTAAACAGGAGCCTGCTGAAGTGGAAGAACAGGAAACCCTTTTTGATGTTTATCGTCGTGCATTGGGTATGTAGTAGAATATAGATTTAATAAAATTGTTGAAATAATATCATGAATTTAACTTTTCCAGAGTGGATCCCTTCTTGGGCGCAGTTTGTTATCCTAATATTGACTGTTACTTTTGGAATTTGTTTTTTGTTTATGCCTTTTGCTGTTTTTGGGCTAAAAGGACGTTTAAATTATTTAAGTCAACAAATGGAGGATATTCAGGCCCAATTACGTATCTTGTTAAAGCGCACGGCTGATTTGCGGCCTCGTTCGGAAACTAAAATACAAGTGGTTGCCAATCATCGAGATGATACAGAAAAAGCAGGTAAAATAGAAAATTCAGAAAAAAAATTGTATGAGCCTGAAAATTATGTTTATCCCTTACCTGCCTTGAAAAAGCGTTTTGCAGCTTCTGATATTTCAAATCAGAATTCATGTGATGTATCGCGGTCATCCCTGAATAAATTTGGTGAGAATATTGGTAAGGTAGAGGTTAAGAAACCGGAAAATAACTTTGATAAGCAGGCTCAGAAAATTTATGTAGAAAATGGGGAGGGGGGATTATATGACCCTCCCTCTTCTCATGATGAAAAAAAGGAGGTTATTAATTTAAAAAAACGTAAAGAACCTATTTTACGTTGGCCGCCGCTGTAAGTGGGGGAATAATCACCATATCATCATGATGGATAACCTCATTGGGGCCGTCCCAGCCCAGTTGGGAATTAATTTTATCAGTTTGAAGACCTATAATTTGAGTGATTTCTGAAGAATCATAAGCAGAAATACCATTTCCGACAATTTTTCCATTCTTGTTGGCAATTTTAATGATATCTCCCCGTTGGAAATGGCCTTCAACTTTGATAATACCGGCAGGCAATAAAGATTTTCCGTTTTTCAATGCTTTTTCCGCGCCATTATCAATAAAAATAGTGCCTTTGGTCGAGATGCTTCCAGCAATCCAGCGTTTACGGGCAGGATAGGGTTTGCGATTGGGAAGAAACCATGAACATCTTGCTCCTTCTTGAAGGGCCTTGAGAGGATGAAGCAGTTTTCCATAAGCGATTGCCATGGCACATCCTGCAGTTGTGGCTATTTTTGCAGCTGCCAGTTTTGTTGCCATGCCACCTGATGAATATCCAGTTGGCGCCTTGCCTCCCATGGCGTAAATTTGTGGAGTAAGTTCAGGAATTGAGGCAAGATGCTTGGCTGATGGATTGGTTTTGGGATCTGCGGTATATAACCCGTCAATATCCGAGAAAAGGATAAGCCGGTCAGCTTTGACCATTTCTGCAACTCTTGCTGCCAACCGGTCATTATCTCCAAAACGAATTTCGGAAGTGGCAACGGTATCATTTTCGTTAATGATGGGAATGCAGTTTAATTTCAAAAGTGTTTCAATGGCTGAACGGGCATTGCTATATTGTAACCGCGTTTCCGTATCATCCAGAGTCAATAAAATTTGTGCAGTTGTGATTTTATGGGCAGCGAAAGCCTCATGCCAGGTCTGAGCCAGTTTGATTTGACCTATTGCGGCGGCAGCCTGTTTTTCATCGAGGCGAAGCTTATATCGATTTAATTTTAACTTGTAACGTGCCAAAGCGATCGCACCTGAAGATACAATTAAAATCTGGCAATTTTGCTGACGTAAATGGATTATATCCTCTATCAGGCTTTCTAGCCATGATTGACGAACGCAAGCATTTTTCCCGTCAATTAATAAGGCGCTGCCAATTTTTATAACAATTCTGCGGGCTTGGTTAAGATGTAGATTTTTCATTATATAGGACTGAAATGTTTTGATTTTAAAATTATATCCTGTTTATATTTTGTTATGTAGTTCTGTAAATAAAATAAAATTTCTTTCACCCCATTATGGGTAGCCCCTGAAAGAAGGAAAACCTTATGTCCACTTGCTTGTTCCAGTTCTTTTTGTTTTTGCAGAATTTCTTCAGGGGTAAGCAGATCAGTTTTATTAAGTCCAATCACTTCCCGTTTATTGGCAAGTTCCGTTTGATAGGATTCCAATTCATTGCGAATAATTTTCCAGTTGTTGACAACATCATCAGCTGTTGCATCGATAAGGTGCAATAGCATACTGCATCGTTCAACATGTCCTAGGAAACGATCACCTAATCCATTGCCTTCATGGGCCCCCTCAATGAGACCGGGTATATCTGTTAGGACAAATTCCTCAGTTGGTGACAATCTTACCATTCCCAGTTGTGGATGCAGGGTTGTAAACGGATAATCGGCAATTTTTGGCCGGGCAGCAGAGGCAACAGAAAGAAAGGTTGATTTTCCTGCGTTGGGTAAGCCTACTAATCCTACATCGGCAATAAGCTTTAATCGCAACCAGACCCAACGTTCTTCTCCAGGCCAACCTTTATCAGCATGACGGGGTGCCCGGTTTGTGCTGGATTTGAAACGTGTATTGCCAAATCCTCCATCTCCCCCCCGACAAAGAACTATCTTTTTCCCTTTTTGATTTAGGTCTGCAAGCAAGGTTTCCTTATCTTCGGCAAATATTTGTGTGCCTATGGGAACTTTAATACAGATATTTTCTGCATTTGCACCAGTTTTATTGGCTCCGGATCCATTTTGACCCTTTTTGGCACGGAAATGTTGGGTATAGCGAAAATCTATCAAAGTATTTAAATTGTCAACTGCCTCAAAAATGATATCGCCACCACGTCCGCCATCGCCCCCGTCCGGACCACCAAATTCAATATATTTCTCTCTTCTAAAGGCGACCGCACCATCGCCTCCATTTCCTGATTTAACATAGATCTTAGCTTGATCCAGAAATTTCATGTTCTAAAACCTTTAAAATAAAAGGGCCGATTCTTATTGAATCGACCCTTCGTATAATAGTCAATACTTAAAATTGTTTAAGTATATTTTGATCTATTCTGCAGCGTTGCTGATTGCATCCACAGAAACATGCACGTTACCTTTTGAACGGCTTTCAAATCGTACATTTCCATCAATAAGGGCAAAAATGGTATGATCACGACCTAAACCGACATTTTGACCTGGTTTGATTTTTGTACCGCGTTGTCTAACGATAATGTTTCCAGCAACAACATGCTGTCCACCAAATTTCTTAACGCCAAGACGACGTCCAATGGTATCGCGTCCGTTTCTGGATGAACCTCCGGCTTTTTTATGGGCCATTTTTTTCTCCTATTCTAAAAATATCAATATGGTCTGTTTAGGCTAGAACTAAGCAGCGTTGATTTCAGTGATTCGTAAAACTGTTACAGGTTGACGGTGTCCGTTTTTACGACGGCTGTTTTGACGGCGACGTTTTTTGAAAATAATGACTTTTTTAAGACGATCTTGCGCAATAACTGTTGCCTTAACGCTGGCACCTTCAACAACAGGTGTTCCGATTGTGCAGTTTCCTTCATTACCGACACTTAAAACTTCGGTGAATGTGACTGTATTACCTGCCTCGGTATCCAGTTTTTCAACTTTTAGAACCATATTAGGTGTAACGCGATATTGTTTTCCACCTGTGCGGATGATTGCGAACATAATAAACCCTTTAATTTTTCAAACTCTTGTTAGAAAACCTAACTTAGTTTCTTTTTATCAATATCCCACAAAACAGGAATATATTTATTGTGAAGTCTTGTTTATATTGATTTTTAAAGTAAAAAGTCAATAAGCTATTTAAATAAATACAAATTGTTTAATAAATTTCTTTTCATAATTCCGTTAAGTTTGAATATTTTATCTGGTTTTCTTTGAAGGAATAGATTATATATTCGTTGGTTTTATAAAAAATCATGGTTGTTTCTGTTTGTGGAGAGATGCCAGAGCGGTCGAATGGGGCGGTCTCGAAAACCGTTGTGCAATTCTGTTGTACCGTGGGTTCGAATCCCACTTTCTCCGCCATGTTTGAATAAATAAATGAATATCAAAAATGATATTTTCCTGCTATCGTGGTTAAATATTTATAATTCGTAATATTATAGATTTTATTATTATGGTTGAACCCCATTATTGATCCCTATATAGGGACCGGTAGAATTGTGAGGTGTATTATTTTTACAATTTGTTGTGCATAACAATATTGTTATCAAAGATAAAATTAAAATTCTTTTAATTCCGAAGTTACTCATTGTTTTTGCAAATAGTGTTATTCAATATATTG
>NZ_JAXOQA010000016.1:0-33613 GCF_047307945.1 Commensalibacter sp. A3DC
ACTTTTTTGTTGCATCATTTTGAATGAAAAGCTACTAAATAAAGCAAATCGAAGCTGCTGTAGCTCAGTGGTAGAGCACTCCCTTGGTAAGGGAGAGGTCGCGAGTTCAATCCTCGCCAGCAGCACCATTTCTGATTATGTATGACAATTTAATATATCACATCTAATCTCGTTAAATTATTAAAAAATTTTTACAAGATCGTTCTGTTTTTCCATTCCCAACAAAATATATTTTCATATTCAATGACTCTTATCATTTCAACAATAATCATACCATCAGTCTGATAATAATAAACTTACAATCAAATCACAAAATACTAACTTAAAAACAAAATTAAAAATAAGTTGTTAAGAATTATTCGATTTTAAGGATTTTGAATTTTAACAACCATCTGTAGATTTAAACCAAATTTTAAAGATGGTAGCGACGGGCGGATTTGAACCACCGACCAAGGGATTATGATTCCCCTGCTCTACCACTGAGCTACGCCGCCTTATCAATCATTGAAAGACGAGTTTAATTACCCTTATTTAAATGACAAAGTCAAGTATTTTTCACTCATCTTCTATAATATTTTAACTATTTTCTTCCGAAAGCTTTTTTTTTCCTGCTGACAGCGCTCTAGGAGGCCTTCCTCTACGGGGCACACGAACCGGTGCGGGCTGTTCAGCCTCTATCTCCTGAACAACAGGAGTTTCATTTGCAGTTTCATCAATCTTAATTTCGACAGCCTCGGTTGTTTCCGGTTCATCCTCTATCATTTTTACAGGCTCTGTATTATTTGCCGTTTCCTGAAAATTATTGGGACGATGTCTTTGTTGATTAGACTGGTTAATCATATTAACAATACGAGAATAATGTTCTGCATACTGAAAAAAACTTTCAGCATTGACCCGATCCCCTGAACTTATGGCATCCCGTCCCTGTTGAAGATATTTTTCATGTAATTGTTGAGCAGTTCCACGAATACGTCCATTAGGACCGTTACTTTCAAACACATGATTTCGATTAAAAGAAACCTGTCCGTTTTGATGCCGTGCCCCCCCGTTATTGCCTGACCGGTAATAACGACCTCGCATACGTTTTGTATTCATAAGTTATTGTTATACTTTCCTATTAGTAAATATGAAACTAAGGTTACATTTTGATTGGTTGATAGATAATGATTAATATGAAACAAGTAAACTAAATGAAATAAATAAATTGCAATTTAATACTATAATTTATACAGCTATTAATCATTATATTGAGTTAGTAGCTTCTCTTACTATAATTAAAATAAAATTATATGATAAGCTTTTACAATTTTATATTAGAAAAAACAAGGGCTCTTGTATAACCATTTAAATCCTGTTGTTTTTGCACAACATGCAGCCCTACATCCCTTCCAATCTCTGTAACATGCTCTTCCTGTTCAATTCCTAGTTCTAAAATCAAAACTCCCTGTTCCGTTAATAAATCCGCGGCTTGATAACAGATTAAACGATATGCATCAAGGCCGTCCCTTCCCCCATCCAAAGCTGACATGGGTTCATAGTTTTTGACCTCTGGCATTAAATTTAATAATTCATGTTCACGAATGTAAGGTGGATTGGATAAAATAATATCAAATTCCCCCTTTAAGGCATTACCCCAATAACCCGTATAAAATATAGATCGGTCCGCCAATTTGCATTTTTCCGCATTTTTCCTTGCCAATCTAACAGCCTGTTCTTTATAATCGACCCCAATTCCAAAACTTTTCGTATATTCAGACAAAGCGGCAAGCAACAGGCAACCTGTGCCAGTTCCCAGATCCAGAAAATTATAACGAGTTTGGCGTTTCGGAAACAATTTCAACAAAACCTCGATCAAAGTCTCGCTATCAGCGCGAGGAATTAAAGTGGCTTCTGACACTTCCAAATTTAACGACCAAAATCCTTTTTCCCTCACAATATAAGCGAAAGGTTCATGCTGACTTCGTCTATAAAAATATGAACGAATTAGGACAGGATCGATCAATTCTGTTTTATCCATCAAGAATAATTCGGTTCTGCTTTTTTTTAACGCCGCAGCTATTAATAACATTGCCTCTCGTCGCGGTGCTTCAATTCCTGCCTTTTGAAAAAGCATCTCGCCTTCCTGAATTAATGAAGCCAACGGTATTTGTACACTATTATCCATGTAATCCAGTAAAAATCAATTTATCCAAATATAAAAACAACTAATGCTTTTAAACGATAATATAACTAAGGCATTAGACAGAAATAAAAGGCAAAAACAGAATTTTTTTCCTAGGTATTCTCTTCAGAAGCCAATAGTCGGGATTGTTCTTCCTGGATTAAATAATCGATAATCTCATCAAATTCCCCCAACATAACACGATCAATCTTATGCAACGTCAAATTTACCCGATGATCGGTAACACGTCCTTGTGGAAAGTTATATGTACGAATACGTTCAGAACGATCTCCTGTCCCCACCTGAGAACGACGGTCTGCCGCACGATTTTCATGAGCGGCCAACCGCTGTTGTTCATATAAACGTGCACGCAGGATCTTCATGGCTTTCGCCTTATTTTTGTGCTGACTTTTTTCCTCCTGCATCGCCACGACCACACCTGTCGGAATATGAGTGATCCGCACCGCACTTTCCGTTTTGTTAACATGCTGTCCACCAGCCCCAGAAGCACGATAGACATCAATCCGCAGATCACTTTCATCAATTGTGACATCCACTTCCTCTGCCTCAGGCAATACTGCAACGGTTACTGTTGAAGTATGAACACGCCCCTGACTTTCGGTAGCTGGAACACGTTGCACGCGATGAACACCCGATTCATATTTCAAACGTGCAAAAACTCCCGTGCCCGTGATTGAAGCAATCCCTTCTTTAAGACCGCCCAATCCAGTATCACCATATTCCAGAATTTCAAAGCGCCAGCCTCGAGATTCCGCGTAACGTTGATAAGCGGAAAAAAGTTCTGCCGCAAACAGACCCGCCTCATCACCCCCAGCCGCTGGACGTAGCTCTAAAATTGCACTTCGTTCATCAGCCTTGTCCTTTGGTAACATTGCCAAACGAATCTTATGTCTTATTTCCGGAAGTTTTTCATGCAACCCCTGTAACTCGGCCTGCGCCAAATCTTTCATTTCAGGATCATCAAGCATTTCCTGAACAGCCTGATAATCCTTTTCTGCCGTCCTTAAAGATTCAATCAAGGCTACAAGCGGATTCAATTCAGCATATTCACGTGAAGCCTCAATAAATTCATCCCCGGATATCTCAGTGGATAACAAGTGTTGTAATTCTTCTGACCGAGCTATGATTTTATCCAGACGATCATTAAAACTTGCAGAAAATTCTTCAGAAGACATAAATTATTTCGCCAATTTCAAAATAAGCTGAGAAACCAAATCATGCAAGGCAACCTCGACTTGTTCACCAGAATTCAAATCTTTCAACTGAACAACTTGTTTGGTCGCCTCATCCTCACCAATAAGCAATGCAATAGACGCTTTCCTTTTATTAGCCCACTCCATTTGTTTACGGAAATTCCCTTTATAGGTCATTTCAGCGGCAATTTTATGAGTTCGCAATAGCTGTAAAACCGTAAATGCCATTTCATGAACCGCATCAGAAAATACAATGATCGCTACAGATTTAGGTTGGACGGGTATCGAATTCAATAAAAGAGCCAATCTTTCAACCCCAGCCGCCCATCCAATAGCAGGAACAGAAGGTCCACCCATTTCTGCAACCAGCCCCTCATATCGTCCGCCCGCCAGAACGGTACCCTGTGATCCAAGCTTTGTCGTTACAAATTCAAAAACCGTATGACTATAATAATCCAATCCACGAACAATATAATAATTTTCTCTAAATGGAATTTTAAACTGATCCAGTGCTTTTCGTAACCTATCCCAGAATTCCAGTGCTGTCGGAGTCATATAATCTTTCATTAACGGAGCATGATCCAATAACGCTCTATCCTGTGCCGCCTTACTGTCCAAAATACGCAAGGGATTTTTCTCCAACCGATTTTGACTATCTTCTGATAATTCAGATTTAACAGTTTTGAAATAGGCAATTAAAGCTTCTCGCCATGCTTGACGGCTGATCAGATCCCCCAGCGTGTTCAATTCAAGAACAACATTATCTGAAATACCTAGGGCATTAAGAATATGCTGCCCCATTGCAATCATTTCCGCATCTGCAAAAGGGGTTGCCGTACCCAGCAATTCTGCACCAATCTGATAAAACTGCCGATAACGGCCTTTTTGAGGACGCTCATAACGAAACATTGGGCCGGCATAAAAAACCTTTTGAGGAAGGGTTTGGGTCAAAGCATTTGTAACCAAGGCACGGCAAATTCCAGCTGTTCCTTCGGGACGCAGGGTGAGAGAATCCCCACCACGATCCTGGAATGTATACATTTCCTTGGAAACAATATCCGACGTATCCCCTAAAGAGCGCGTAAAAACACCTGTTTCTTCAAAAACCGGTGTTATCCATTCTTCAAACCCATATAATGAAGTAATATTTTTTGCGGTTTGCATGACATATTGATGATTTTTTGCCTCGTCACCAATCAAATCATGGGTTCCACGAACGGGTTTAACCACACTCACTTTAAACTATCCTATATTTGAAATTATATTTTAAAATTAATTCTTTTCTTTTTTTTGAGCAGTTTTTTCCGCTTCAATCTGTGCGGCTTTTTGTTCAACCAATTGCACAATATGGTTAATCATTTCTTCAGCAGGAATCGTATGATCCTGCTTTCCACCAACATAGACCATATGACGTCCTGATCCACCCCCGGTAACACCCACATCCGTCATGGTGGCTTCACCTGGACCATTAACAACGCAACCAATGACAGAAAGCGTAATTGGCGTTTCAATATGAGCCAAACGTTCTTCCAATGTTGCAACCGTTGGAATGACCTTAAAACCTTGACGCGCACAGGAAGGACAGGAAACAACCCTTACCCCCCGATGACGCAAACCAAGCGTTTTCAGTATATCCCAGCCTACAACGACTTCCTCTTCAGGTTCAGCCGACAAGGAAACGCGCATTGTATCCCCAATACCTGCCCATAAAAGTGAACCTAATCCAATGGAGGATTTTACAGTCCCCGCTCTTTTCCCGCCCGCTTCAGTAATACCGATATGCAATGGATAGTCACAAGCTTCAGATAATAAACGATAAGCTTCAACCGCCAAAAAAACATCTGAAGCCTTAACACTAATTTTGAATTCGCGAAAATCATTATCTTCTAGGATTTTCGCGTGCTCCATCGCACTTTCCAATAAAGCCTCAGGATTAGGCTCTCCGTATTTTTCCAAAAGATGTTTTTCAAGAGAACCCGCATTAACCCCGATACGAATTGAACAGTTATAATCTTTTGCCGCCTTAATTACATCCCGAACACGATCCGCATTACCAATATTTCCTGGATTAATCCTTAAACAAGCAGCGCCTGCCTGTGCAGCTTCAATCGCCCTCTTATAATGAAAATGAATATCCGCAACAATTGGAACTTCCACATTACGGACAATCTCTTTCAGCGCCCTGGTACTATCCTCATCAGGACAGGAAACCCGAACAATATCAACCCCCACCTTTTCAGCTTTTTTAATTTGTGCAACCGTTGCCTGTGCATCACTGGTCAGCGTATTTGTCATTGTTTGAACACTAATCGGTGCATCCCCGCCAACAGGAACAGACCCCACATTAATTTGTCGACTTTTGCGACGAATAATTTGCTGATATGGGCGTAAACTCATTAATTTTTCTCCAAGTTAATTATGGTAATGCCTTTAACCTTAAAAGAAACAATCTTAAAAGATCAATTTTACACCATCTTCTTTTAACTAACCAACCCCATTAAAATATGCAATATATAACCGCTCAAACATAAAATATTTGTCCTAACGATTATCAGATCCTTCAGTCTTTTCCTGATCATTATTTAAATTCAAGCCATTCTCATTGACCATTTTCTTCTTATTTTTTTCAGGCATTGCATCCGAATTATTATCTACAGGTTCTGTAACAATCTTTTCCAATAACTCAGGCGTTATAACAAAATGCCGTAAAACCTTTCCCCTTTCACCCAGAGGCCTTGACTGCTTCCCATTATTTTCAATAATGACAGCCCCGGCATTGCCAATGGTCATAACAACCCTTGCATGATCTGATGGAACAGTCCAGCTTTCACCTTTTTGCAATGTTTTTTGCAATAAAATACGACCCTGTTGATCCTGAACTTTTAACCAACTGGCTCCGGATGTCCTGATAATGATATTGTTATCAACTTTTTCTGTTGTCTCATTATCTTTGCTTTCAATATTTTTTACCGAATCAGGATGTTGTTGATCAACCTTACCTGATGAGTCAGATGCTTTACTGGTTTGAATAGAAGAGGGTTCCTGTGGTTTCTGTTGATTGTCTATAGATGAATTTTGTGGAGACAACTTATTTTCTTGTAAAGAATTGTTTTTATCACCCTGCGAATAATTTGCCGGTTCCGAAGCCGGTTCATTTGTTTTTTGAGACTGGGCTACCTGTGATTCAAGTTTATGGATAGCATTGGAAACATTTTGATCCGGTTTTGCATTATTTACGTTTTGAGAGGGCATAACAGATGCAATCTGTGGTGAAATTTTTTCCTGCGCCTGATCTTTACCATTTTTATCCATAATGGATGGAATAGTTTCGGCAGGAACCTTTCGATGATCAGTCATTTTGTACCAGCCAACATATCCCCCGACAATAATCAGTAAACCTGCAAAAATAATTACAGCGGCAGGAACTCCAGATTGAGGGACAGGAGCAGGAAACAGTAATTTCTGTTTATATTCTGTTCCCTGATGCTCAAAACGAAAGCGCTTGATTACCTCGTCAACATTCAGTCCCAGAAACTCTGCATAAGAACGCAAAAAACCGGATGCATAGGCTATACCGGGCAACTGATCGATCTGCCCATCCTCCAGAGCCTTTAAAAAAACCAACCGGATTCTCAGCCTCTGAGAAATATCCTCCAAACTCAAGTGCAATTCTTCTCTTCTTGAACGAAGCATTTCGCCAATAGATTGTTTATTCGCATATTGTTCAGGTCCATTACTCATCTGCTTAAAACCCATTATATAGAATGTTCACATATCTGATATACGTTGTTGTCGTCTTACCAAAGCCTCAATTGCCTGTTGCATAAGTGTATGAAAGATATCGGCAACAGGTAAAATTTCCTTTACCATTCCCACGGATTGACCAGCCATAACCGAGCCATATTCCACATCACCTTCCTTTACCGCACGACGCAAAGCCCCCGCCCAAAAATGTTCAATGTCCAGTTGGGCATCCTCTTTACTTAATTCACCATTACGATATTTTTGAATTACGGCGGCTTGATGCTTCATGAACGCTTTTGTCCCTGGATTGGAAAGACCACGCACGGGAATAACTGGAAAACTATCATCCAATTGTACTGAAGCGACTGCATCCCGTGCCGAAGCGTGAATAAACGCTTTTTTAAACCTCTCGTGGGCTTGACTTTCTACCGCTGCAGCAAACATCGTGCCCAACTGTGCGCCAGAGGCACCCAATTCAAGAAATGAAACAATGGCATCGCCACGACCCAGTCCACCCGCAACAAAAACAGGTATTTCACGGATAACAGGTAAAATTTCTTGAGCAAGTACAGTCAAAGAAACAGGACCTATATGTCCCCCTGCTTCTGCCCCTTCTATCACCAGTGCATCAACACCCATTTTAAGCAACCGTTTTGCCAAAATCAAGGCTGGAGCAAACGCAATAACCCTAGCTCCCCCATCCTTAATTTGCCTGATTGCTGTACTCGAAGGAATACCCCCTGCCAACACAATATAATGAACCTTTAGACGCAGACAGACATCAATCAATTCAGACAATTTGGGATGCATCGTAATCAGATTTACCCCAAAAGGCTTTTTTGTCAGTGCCTGAGTGGCCTCAATTTCGACAGCTAGCATTTCGGGTTCCATTGCTCCACATGCAATCACGCCAAAACCCCCGGCATTGGAAATGGCTGAAACCAGATGATGCTCACTGACCCAGGACATAGCTCCGCCAAGAATGGCAACCTCACTTCCCAAAAAATCAGTGCCACGTTTCCACAGACGCTTCAATTCCCTTTTTGCTTGATCATATGAAACTAAATCCATATTCATTTTATCAGTCATTCATTTGATCCAATCCATAAGCTGTATGTAAAGCACGTACAGCCAATTCCACATACTCCGCAGCAACAATAACAGAAACCTTAATTTCACTTGTGGAAATCACTTGAACATTTATAGAACGTTCCGCCAATGTTTTAAACATAATATTTGCGACACCAGTATGAGAACGCATCCCAATTCCAACCACACTGATTTTTACAACATCCTCATCGGTCAGCAATTGTGAGAATTTAATTGTATCTTTTGCCTGTTCCAAAAGCTGTTGAACCTGTAACAAATCCGTTTTAGGCACTGTAAATGTCATATCTGTGGTTTGATTTGTCCCGCTACTCTGCACGATCATATCAACATTGATATTGGCCTCTGCCAAGGGCCTGAAAATAGAAGATGCCACTCCAGGAAAGTCGGGAATACCTTTTACAACCACCTTTGCTTCATTCAAGGAATAAGCGATTCCTGTTACTTGTTCTTTTTCCACAATTTCATCCTCACTAACAACTAAAGAACCTGGCAAAGACCCCTCCTTTGACGGGTCATGATCTTCAAAACTTGAAAGAACCTGAACACGCACCTGTTCCTTCATGGCCAATTCTACACTTCTGGTTTGCAAGACCTTTGCACCGACAGAGGCTAATTCCAACATCTCTTCATATGCGATTGCCTTTATTCGTTTTGCCTTTTTTACTATTCTGGGATCAGTTGTGTAAATTCCATCTACATCCGTGTAAATATCACATCTTGTAGCATTCAAGCTTGCAGCCAACGCAACCGCCGAAGTATCGGATCCACCCCGTCCCAAAGTTGATATACGCTTATTTTCATCTATTCCCTGAAATCCGGCAATAACAGGCACAACTCCAGCCTGCATGCATTCTATCAGGGCTGCTGATTCAATCTGTTTAATTCTGGCCCTACCATGCGCATCATCTGTAATTATGGGAATTTGCCAACCTGACCATGAACGTGCTTTAATCCCCATTGTTTGCAAAGCAATAGCCAAAAGCCCGCTGGTTACCTGTTCACCTGTCGCTACAATTGAATCATATTCGCAGGGATCATATAGGGGATTGAGGGTTTGACAATATTCAACCAGCTGGTTTGTGACCCCTGACATAGCTGACACAACCACGGCTACTTCACAACCTACGCCAACTTGTTTTTTGACTGTTTGAGCGACCTTACGAATCCTGTCCAAATCAGCAACCGACGTCCCACCAAACTTCATTACGATCCGGGGAATATCACAAGACATAAAAAATAAACTCCACAACTATTATTTTCAGCATTTAAATATGATATAATGAAGCATAAATCTCATTTTTCTAATATCATTCAATAATTAACTCAATTATCATTTATAAGCAAATAATTGACTTTTCTATTACTTTTCTTCCACCGAGGGTGAAATAAATGCCTATCGATACTACAGATAATGCCAACAAGCAAAATAATTCAATTATCACGAATGAAATTGATCATTTTAATCAGCTCGCAGATCAGTGGTGGGATCGAAAAGGGCCCATGAGCTCCCTTCATGACATGAATGATCTTCGTATTGAATGGATCAACCGCAACCTGAGACATAATAACCAATATTATAAATCCGGCAATATTCTGGATATCGGATGTGGAGCCGGTTTGGCCAGTGAAGCCCTGGCAAATATGGGATACAATGTATTGGGAATAGATGCCGGAGAAAAAGTTATCAAAGTCGCACAATATCATCTAGATACAACACCCTTGCTCCCTAATGGCGGCTCATTAACCTATAAGGTGGGAAGCATTGAGGAACTTGTTCACGAAAATCAACATTTTTCTGTCATTACGGCCCTAGAGCTACTTGAGCACGTTAATGATCCTCAGAACTTTATCCATAATATCTCCCGGTTGTTACAAACCAATGGTATGATTTTTGTATCAACAATCAACCGTACGTTACCGGCCTTTCTATTTGCCAAGGTAGCAGCTGAATATATTACACGCAAGTTGCCTGTCGGTACACATAACTGGAGACAATTCATCACACCTTCTGAATTGGGCAAAATGGCACATTCTGCCGGATTACGCATAAAATCTATTGCCGGAATGACTTTCTATCCAAATGGATGGAAACTGGCCCAGAATGTAAAAATCAATTATATTGCCTGCTTAACAAACTCATAATTTGTTAACTACAAAATAAATTAAAAAAAGCTTTTAGAAAAAACTAGAAGCTTTTTCTCTCACTCCACCATTATTGGATTGACTTAATAATATCCCTAAAAGAATTTTGCCCGTTGCCCTTACATCCAACTGTTATTAAACCTTACTTTTCTTTTTCATTTACTGGTTTCTGACGACAACCTGGAATGGACAAAATGGTTTTGATAACATGCTGATGAGAAATTGCCTTGGTGCATTCGAACTGTCGGGAAGTGTTGCTATGTTTCGGACAATATAGGAAATTATTATGATCAAATAAATATCGAATATCATTCCAACATCCATTACAAACATGCGTATTGAACACACGATAAGGCGTATTGAATTCAGTTAATGGATTGGTAAATCCTGAAATAACAACAACTGGAATGCCAGCACCCCATGCAAGCCAGGCAAGGCCAGAAGATAATCCGACAAAAAATTCAGCATGTTTCAACCAGCGTACTCTTTCCGTCAAAGGACGCGGACCTGTTTGATCTTCCGCACCGTTTGGAATATGATTCCAAACAAGATCCTTTCCGAAAACCCTGTCCCTATCAATACAAATTACACGATATCCAAGGCTTTTCAAAAAATCAATAACATAATGCCATCCAAAAGGATTGTTCCAGTATTTACATTGTGTCGAGGCCTGTGTAGCAATGACTACATAAGGTTCTGGAATAGGTCTTGTATCTTCACTTGCAACCAAACGAGGGGGGACCTCTTCAGGATCCACACCCAAAATATATCCTGCCGTTCGATGTAATCCTACCAACCTGAAATCACGAGGTTGCCAATTATTTTGTTCATCCTCAAAAAACAGGCCTATATAATATCCTGCATAAAATTTGTTTTCAATTTTCTGTTGAGCATAAACAGAAGCGTCAACAAATCTGATTTCCGGATAGGCTTTTTCAAACAAATCAATAAGGTTTTTTCCCAAAGCCAATGTCAGTTTACAGTCATGTTTCTTTCTAAATTTTTCTGCATAGGGCACCCAACCCAGTGAATCCCCCAAGGATCCGACCGGAAAGGCAATTAAAACTTCCTTGCCCCGAGCATTATATTCATGAACAAGAACCTCTTCTTGCTTTCCATCCTTATGAATCTTTGAAACAATGATTTTTCCATTCATATAATGATGTTTGGCAGTGGTTGCATATCCCTGATCCTGGCAGGTTTGATCCAGCAAGACAACCTCTGTATCAAGATCCATTAAACAAACGCGCCATCCCTCCCCTGCAGCTGGTTTTGGAACATATACGCGTATTCCAAAATTAAAATCGTATAAAATACCCATGGGTCCTTTTTGGGTAGGCTTAGGAGAGGCCTGTATAAATTGATTTACCAGATTTTTGGTGCTATTTGCCGGCTTTTGTTCTGTTTGATTGTTCACCTCTTCACCACCAATCATAGGTGAAAATCGTTTATCCAATGCTTGAATGGCGTCTTGGACCTGCCTGTTTTGTGATAAATTATTTATTTTGTTAATTAATTCACTTTCCTGAGTCTGCTTGTTTTCCAGAGAACTTGATAAATTGTCTTCACCTTTAACTTTTAATTTAACTCTTTCAAACCCTTCTACTCTCACCTTATCATTCTGGGTCAAGATAGTTCCCTTTCAATATAGAATTAAAATTATTTTTATAATTCAGAATTACAAATTTGCTTTGCTAATAAATGACATAAATCCGTATATGTTTGACATGCGGTCATAAAATCAGACGGGTCAATCTCAACGTGAAATTTTTCTTCAAATTTATAACGTAAGTCTAACAAAAGTTCATAATTAACCTCTTTGTTCAACAATTTGTTGCGTGTTAATTGCTTTACATTCCCCTTCCAATCTTTCGTTACATTTCCAATCCATTCTTCTACTTGATTATATGCCTCTTTAAAAGACAAAAATGCTGTAATGATCGGAACCTGATATCGAAATTCCTTAATGACAGGAAGTTTCTTCTCGCAAAAAGCCTCTCGCGTACGCGCAATCTGAATTTTGCCACTGGGTGTTTTTAAGACACCTCCCGGACGTGTCAATACAATTGTCCGAGGCCAAATCATATAAAGCTTGGTTACCTTTTCATAAATATATCCGGCAATTTCTTCATATGACTTGACGGGATTTCGTATGGTTTCCGCAAGAATGGTTATTGATGTTGGATCCTTTAAATTTTCAAGGAAGAAGGTTGTTCCATTAATTCGGATATCAGGACAGGAATTTTCCAATGTGCCACTAATATCGCCAGGATCATATTTCTTGTTGCCTAATGTTATGACGTTGCTGATCCTTCCAGCAAAGTACAATTCATTTTCATAAATGAACCCCAGATCACCGGTCCGCAAATAAAATTCCTTGGAACCAGATAATTTCGCATGAAATACATCCTTTGTTTCTTCTGGACGATTGAAATATCCTCTCGCAACACTGGGTCCAGAAACGCAAATTTCTCCGACCCGTCCATCTCGTAGAATTTGGTCGTTTTCCGGATTCACAATAACAATCTTTTGATCCTCCAAAGAATAACCACATGAAACCAAAATGCGTTGATCATTAACATCAGAAGCCTGCCTAACGAAACCTGTCATCAGGGCTTTTCGTGAAAAATTCCTGATTTTAGGGGAAACATTTGCCTTGCTGTTGGTAACGGTTAACGTTGCCTCGGCAAGACCATATCCAAAAATGAAATGCCTGGCCCTGAACCCTGCCGAGGAAAATCTCTTGCAAAATTTTTCTATTGTTTCAGCCTGAGAATTATCTGCCCCATTCACTGCTATTTGCCATGACGATAGATCTAATTTCCTGATCTCATTTTCCGTGGTTTCCCTTAAACAAAGATTATAGGCAAATGTTGGTCCGCCAGAAACCTGTATTTTATATCTGGTAATCGCCTGTAACCATCTTACCGGTTTTTCAATAAAATATTTTGGAGGCAACAGAAAAATTTTTCGTCCCAAACCTACTGGAACAATAATCCCCCCGATTAACCCCATATCATGGGCGAAAGGTAACCAACTCAATCCGTTGCATTCACTTTCAAGAATTTTTTCACTTGCTGGCTGATGCCGCACATTATACATCAAGTTACGATGCGTAATCAAAATCCCTTTCGTATTCCGTGTCGTCCCTGAACTGTACTGAATTAGAGCAACATCCTTATTATCACCCTTTTTAACTAATTTATCCCTGACATTTAATAAAACCTCCAGGGGAATCCAGACAGGATTACAATCCAGTTTCCGAAAATAATCCTTATATTCGATCAGTAAATGACGTGGACCAATAACAAAATCTGGTTGCGCATCATTTAAAACCGTTGCAAATCGTTCATCACTGCGAATAACATCAACATGAATTCCTGAAACAGGGATCATATTGGCATATATACAGCCAAAAAATGCCAAAACATAATTCAAATCATTTTCACATAAAATCAAAACCCTGTTTTTTTCCTTGCCAAAATGATGCAGTCCTGCCGCAATAACCGAAGCCTGATGATCAAGTTGAATGGCCGTCAGAGTGTCAACAGGATCACATTGGTCATTCAACAGCGTATAAATAACCATTGAGGGTGATGAGCATGCACGATGCTGCACCATATCAACAAGGGTATCGTTTCGCCAATCAACAACGTTATGTTGCTTACAAGTTCGGTCTTCCGTCTGGTCTTTCGGGATAATCAAAACCATCTTTTCTTTATCAATACCATCACTCGTATCTACACGTTCAAATTTTTACTTGAATTATTCTCAGACATTTTCCAGTGTTAAAATTTCATTACTTTCAAAAGGAACTTTTAACTTTCTAAGCAATACCCGTCCAACATCCTGAAGATTTTCCTCTTTCATAAGCTGTAGCAACGAAATTTCACATCCCAACTGATTACTGATCGCAATCTGCAGTTCCACTCCAATCAAAGAATCAATTCCCAGCTCGGTTAACCGAGTATTTCCATCAATTGTATCTGCTGGCAATTGCAACGTTTTTTCCAAAATATGAATTAGATTCTCGATGACAAAAGGTAAACGCCCCTCTAAGGGCAAGATATTTAACTGTTTCATAACTTCAGTCTGTTCACCTGTTGACACCCCTAATGCGGTCAAAGGCTGAAAACGACCATAAGTTCGCGTAATAGGAAACGCGCTGAACCATTTTGACCAATCAATATCAAGGACGGCCAAGAAGGGTTTGTGAAGTTTCCATAATAATGGCATTACATCGAGTGCCTTTTTGACAGGTAGAGGATTCACTCCAAAATTCTGAAATGTTTTGACAACATGACTATCCTTTTTCAGCATATTGCCACCATCAATAGCGCCCCACTCAATAGATAGAGCAGGCAAACCAATCCTTTGACGATATTGCGCCAAAGCATCCAGAAAGGCATTTGCGGAAATATAGGCTGCCTGACCGATATTGCCAAACAAATGAGTCGCAGATGAAAATAAAACAAAATGATCCAACGCAATATCCCTGGTCAGCTCATGCAGATACCAGGCACCCTGCGCCTTGGGTAACATAACTTTTGCAACCCGTTCCCTATCAAGATTTTCAACCACTCCATCATCAATAATTGCAGCACAATGAAATATTCCCTTTAGGGGATATGGCAACTGTTGCACTTTTCCAATTGTTTGTTGTAGGGCATGAAGATCAGTGAGGTCGCACTGCATTTGATACAAACTGATTTCATTCTCTTGTAAGATGCTTAGAATTTTCTGAATTGATGAATCATTTTTCTTAAGTGAGCGCCCTATCAAGACAAGATGTTTGGCTCCTTTTTCAGCCAGCCATTGCACCAATTCAAGCCCCATACCGCCATAAGCGCCTGTCACCAGATAAAGCGCATTGGCTTCAATCGAGGCAACTTCTTTTTGAAGAGGATTAACCATTACATCTTTTGTATCGGTAAAATTGATTACAATTTTACCGATATGCTGGGCAGAAGCTAATGTTCTGAACGCTTCAACCGCTTTGGCAGCAGGATAGACCTTACAGGGTGGCAGAATAATTTTGTCATTCATTATATCCCGCACAATTTTTGTCACAATATCCAGAACTTTTTCTGGACAAACAGCTCCCATCCGATCCAAATCCATAGAAAAGAAATTAATATTTTTATTGAATGCCTTCATTGGCATCCAACGTTCTTCGGCAATATCTTTCTTTCCCACCTCACAAAAACTGCCGAATGGGGCAAGCAGTTCCAAACTGTGATGTAATGCTTCTCCTGATAGGGAATTCAGGATAACGTCCACTCCCCTTCCACAAGTTACCTGTTTAACCCCATCGACAAATTCAAGATTACGCGAATTCCAAACCTGTTCACATCCCAAATCCCGCAAATACTGACGTTTTTTCTCATTTCCAGCCGTTGCAAAAATTCTGGCTCCCCGCATTTTTGCAATTTGAATTGCTGCCAGTCCCAAACCTCCTGCCGCAGCATGAATAAGAACTATTTGACCCTGTTGTAAATTCGCCAAATTGATCAGTGTATGATAAGCTGTAGAGAACACTATGGGCACAGTAGCCGCTTCTGCATCAGGGATTTTATGTTGATCATATTCCTTGATTTTATCAATTTCATCAGAGGTCAACTGATATCGTTTTGATTCCCTTAACAAGGAATGCGTGGAATAATGGACCGCGTAAATATCCTTCAATGCCAGGGTAACATGTGAAGTTAAACATCCCTTAAACGTAATGACAAGGCGATCTCCAACATAAAAGCCAGCCTCCTCCGCCCCTTTACCAACGGCGACAACCTTTGCAGAGGCTTCCATTCCCAGTCCATCACCGTGAAATGTATCCTTCATGACAGAACGCGGTAACAGGCCCATAACTTTCAATACATCTTTAAAATTCAAAGGAGCATCAATAATTTCAAGTTCTACATGACCTGGAGGCGGTGGTTGACGCACAAATGCATCATAACGGATTTTATCCAAAATACCCGGAAAACCAGAAACAAGCCGAAATCCAATTTTTTGAGAATCAAATTGTTCATAAGGAACACATCGCACTTCCTCACGTCTTGTCATTGGTGTTAGACGGGATAGGTAGCGATCCTGACCACGCAAGACAACATCATCCTCCATCTCCTCATCCAGGATTTCGGCTGCAAGGATAGCTGAATCTGTCTTAAGATCCGCATCAATATCAATCAATTTTAATTTCAGTTCAGGACGTTCAAAGGAAAAAGCCCTCGCAAATCCTCTTAATGATGATTGATCCAAATTAATTGATTTATTATTTTCATGAATTTGTTCTGATCCATTAGTAATTATCACGAAACGAAAATTCTCTGAAATTTTCTTTTCTTCAATTACCGGTAATCCATGTGACAGCACCAGAGCTTCTTGTACCAGAGACAATCCAATTCTATCTTCAAATTCGTTGTTTCTGGTATAAAAATAAACAACCGCACGACATTGATGAATATTAACAAAAGAAAAAAAATCCTGATAATCTTTTACCTGACCTTCCCGAATATGAAATAGGTCTTCAGTCTCTTTTCCAAACTGCTGACCAATCTTTCCAACAAGAACGGTTATCCCCTGCATCTCAAGTTCTTTTTTCAGGAGTTCCAAAAATTGATCACTATCTGTCAATATCGCAATCTTGGCAATTTCTCCTAGAAGAGATAAAGGTTTTGATTTTTGCCATTCACGATGATAAAGCAATCCCATCTGTCTGGCTTCTTTCTGCTTTTGACTGGCTATTTCTTTAACAGTCAACCCCTTGATAGAAGCAATCAATTCTCCCTTTTCAGTATAAAGATCAATATCACCAGTGAATAAGTCTTCATCTCTTACCGGATTATTGGCATAAGCATATAACTTGCCCTCATGTCGACCATAATACATAACCCGCTCAATAGCGACAGGAAGGAAAGTGGTATCTTTTACTTGTTGTTTTGCACACAAAATTCCAAACAGTTGAAAAGCCCCATCCAACAAGGTTGGATGAATACAATAATCCTTGATACTATTCTGTTCAGTATCAGCAATTTCAAGATAGGCCAATACGGCATCAGAATTATGATATAACCTCTTAATTGTTTGGAAAGTCCGGCCATATTCCAGTCCATGCTCACGTAATTTCTGGTAAAAGAACTCAATCTTAATATCTTCAGACATTTTCTCTTTTAATATCTGGAGATCAATTACCTTATCTTCCGACCATGGCATAGTACGTCGCAGAGCAACCGTTGCATATAATTCCCATTCATGCGAATCATTTTTGACTCGCCCAAAAGCAAGTAATCGCCCTGTTAAATCATCAAGGCACCAAGTCATATACGGATAAAAATGCTGGTCAATAATCATTGCCTTTTTTAATTGCAGATCCTCGATAATGGCAGGCTCCTGCATTTCTTTAGGTGCATCAATTGCCAGTTGAGCATGAGCTGCCAACGCGGCCTCAACATACGCTGCCCCAGGCAAGACAATCATCCCTTCAACCTTATGGTCGGGCAACCATGGCATAAAATTGATATTCATCTCGGACAACCAGCCCCGTGATGCGGCCCAATCAACATTGCCTAGAACTGGATTTACGCGTTCCGCCAACCGTGTCGCTTTAGAATGTTTACTCTCAAAAAGGTAACTTTCTCGTGCCCAACGATAAAAAGGTAAATCGACCCGTTTTCCACCCGTGATTTTTCCCCAGTCAAGATCAAGACCTATTGCGGAAAGATTGGCAAGCGTTTTTATAATGGCTTTTTCTTCAGGTTCAGAACGGTGCAAACTATAAGTAACAGCAATCGAACTGTTTAATGTTGCAGCGCATTCTTTGATAGAAGAAGATAAAACTGGATGAGGACCTATTTCCAAAAATAGATTGTGTCCATCATGAATAAGAGAGGATACCGCCTCGGCAAACAAAACTGTTTGACGTAAATTACGATACCAATAATTCTCATCATGAAAAAAGGTGTCATCACAAATACGCCCCGTAACCGTCGAATACAAGGGAATTACAGGCATTTGTGGACAAATATCTTGCACTGATGCCTCAAATTCTTCCCGGATCTGATCCATGATGGGATTATGATAGGCAAGTTCCACCCTAAGAAAACGATTGAATTCTGAATGCCTATCAAGTTCAAGTGCAATTTTTTCTAGATTTTCTTTTGATCCAGATAGAGTAAAAGAACGCGTACTGTTAATCGCGGCGACCGTAACGTCTCCAGCATATTTTTCAATTAAATTGACCGCCGATGAAGGTGGCAGACCGACGGCCAGCATTGCCCCCTGACCAGAAAATTTTTGTTGCAATCGACTACGATGGTAAATGACGGTAACGGCATCCTTCAAACTTAAAGCACCTGAAATATAGGCGGCAGCAATTTCACCAACACTGTGTCCTACAATCGCAGATGGTTCAATTCCATAAATTTTCAGGGCTGTCGCTATACAAACTTGAATTACAAAAATGGCGGGTTGAGCCACCGCCGTTTCATGAATACGAGATTCAGTTTCCATTTTCTGCATCTCTTCAAGAATTGACCAACCTGACAATTTCTTAAAATAAGAATCACATTTCCCAGCGATTGTTATACATTCAGCAGGCCCCTTCGATAAGAGCCACTTTCCCATTCCCCACCATTGTGGACCCATGCCAGAAAAAACAAAAACAGGCCTGCTTTGTGTTTTAACCTGCTGATTACCAATTATTACATCCGAATTTAGCTTATCCTGTATAAAATCCTGAAGGTTTTGAATAAATTCATCTTTGTTTTTTGCAACAACAACCAGATGTTTCTGAAAAAATGAACGATGCTTTCCCACTGAATAACAGATATCCGCAAGGGATATATCGGTTCCCTGCTCGAAATACTCACAATAACTTTGTGCCATCAATTTTAAGGACGGCAATTGTTTCGTTGATAACGATAAAATATACCGATTTGAAGGTAAACAAGTAGTTTTGCCACAGATATCTGATGATTGTTCATTTTGACGAGGAGCCCGTAAAATAACATTTGCGTTTGATCCACCATAACCAAAGGAATTAACCGCAACATATAAATCATCTGACAAGGATTTTAATGAAACAACTTTATCCTGAATCAGGCGTAAATTCATCTCAGCAAAAGGGATATTAGGATTTGGCTCTTTTAAATTTGCCTGTGGTGGCACGGCTCTATGCTTGACACACAAACAAGCCTTAATCAATCCGGCCACACCTGCCGCCGCTTCTAAATGCCCGATATTTGCCTTTACAGATCCTATGATAACAGGTTGTCCGTTCGGTCGGCTTTTGCCAATTGTATTGGAGATTGCCTGAGCTTCTAAAGGATCTCCCACAGGTGTCCCTGTTCCATGCGCCTCAACATAAACGATATCTTCCAATTGTACATTGGCCTGTTGAGCAACTTGATGAATTAGTTTTTCCTGTGCACGCGCATTTGGAACGGTTAATCCTTCATTATGTCCATCCTGGTTAATTCCAACCCCGCTAATGACTGCATGAATTTTATCTCCATCACGCACAGCATCTTTCAGCCGTTTAAGAACAACAATACCACAACCCTCTCCCCTGCCATATCCGTCAGCAGAAGCATCAAAGCTTTTACTTTTTCCATCTTCGGCCATGAAATTGGCCTTGGCGACAATAGCACCGGATTGATCCGTGATCATCAAATTAACGCCGCCGGCCAAGGCCATATCACTATCGCCATTTCTCAGACTTTGACACGCCAGATGAATTGCGGTTAAAGAAGATGAGCAGGCTGTATCAAGAACAAGCGAGGGACCACAAAAATCAAAAAAATAAGAAAGTCTGGCAGAAAGCATAGTAATAGGCAAAGTTGTAGGAAGAAAATTTCTTTCTATTTCCCCTTCTTTCGCTTCGCTAACAGAGTGTTTCGTTAACCAGTCCGTCGCAAAGACACCTATAAATACGCCCACTTTTTGTCCAGCATAGGATGATGGAACAAGACCCCCCTCTTCTAGCGCCTCCCACGCGACTTCAAGTAATATTCTTTGTTGTGGATCACATTGTACAGCCTCTTTAGGAGACATACCAAAAAACAAGGGATCAAATTCAACTATAGGCTGTGTCAGAAAACTGGCATTTAGAAAAAAGCTTTTGGCAATAACTGAATTATCCTGATCATAGGCCGTCCGCCAGTTCCAACGATCAGGCAAAATACGGCTAACCGTTTCTTTTTTCTGACAAATAGCCTCCCAAAAACTTGAAAGATTGAAAATATCTCCTGGGAATCTACAGCCTATACCAACGATTGCAATTTCTTCGTTACTATATTTGTTTATTAGTCTTCCCATAAAATAACACTTTCTTTTTTCTATAATTATTTATTATATTTTCTCATTAATAAAATATTCTATCTCGAATTTTTATTAAATGGTTTCAATATATTGCATTGCCAGCTTTTCTAGATGATTGCGCAACACATGTCCCTCTTCATCCCTCGGAATGGAATTAACCCATAAGACACTTACATCGGGCAGGTTATAAAATTCTTTTTCCAATATCCTGGCAATTTGATCAATATCAAAATTATCTCCGCGAACAATAGCTAACCAGGGTTGCTGAATTCCATCGTTATCAGGCATGGAAAACAGAGCCGCATCTTTTATACCTTCTATACTGCAAATGACTGCGTCAATTTTATTAGCGTAAAATTTATCACCTCCAAAATTGTAAAGTTCATCTACACGACCAATCAGCCTTAAAAGACCTTCCTCATTCAATATTCCTAAATCGCCGGGATAGAACCAACCATTTTTAAACTGTTTATGAGTATCCTGAACATTTTGGAAAAATTTCTGTACGATATTTGGACTTTTAATTCGGATATTACCTATCTCACCATATGTTAGTGGATGGTCTTGATCATCAACAACCTGCACATCAATCCATGGCATGATCCACCCCGCTGTGTCATCATGGTTGATTTGATCAATATTGATCGAAGCGATAACCCCTGCCTCACTTGTCGCATAGGTAACATTCAGATTTTTTGTCAGACGTTGCTGAACAAAATGACGTAAACCATTAGGAAAATTACCAGCAACGACAATTAATCTTAAATGATCCTGTCTGGGTATATCTTCTGGCAAATTTTCTGCAATCAATTGAAGCTGTGCAGGCGAAATAACCATCAAATCAGGTGACAACATGGCAATAGCGGCAAAATACTGCTCGCGATCAGCCATAATAATTGTCCCGCCGATTGACCAGATGCTTAGATAGCATAAAAATCCATGAAAACTGCCAAAAGCTAATGTGGGTAGCAATGTTGGATATCTCGGAATTTCCGACATAAGAGACCAGCTGATTTTTTCCTGGGTAATCATCCTTATGACAGATGATTCAATCATTGAGGCTGTATAATCAATTCTATGCCGCATGAAAGACGTTCCAGCCGCAATTGAAACACGTACAATACGATCCGGTTCATAGAGCGTATAAATGGGATCAGGTTTGAAACGCTTCATGGCCTGATCATACCAATTCAAATCAAGCACGTGTATTTTAGCTGCCGTATCAATATCAAAAAGCGTATCGCTAATAATTGCATCAGGCTGCAATATAGCAATCTCCTTTTCAGCAATCTCGCTATTACTGGATACTGACGCTGAAGCGACACCAATTCGGCTTAGCGCCATTAAAAGCATCCAGTGAATATGTACTTGCTTATAATTAACAGCCACAATTTCGGAACTATTATCAATAACGTCCAATAAAGCATGTGCAAGCCGATTTATGTCTCTATTCATTGCCGCAAAAGTAATTGAGCCTTCGAATGAACGGATAGCAATTTTATCCGGTGCAACTTTTGCAACATAATCTATGAAGCGATCAAACACGTCTGTTTTTCCCTTAAATAAAAGCTTCCCTTTTAGCTATAATAAAAGGAAAGCTCTATTAACCCTATTTAACTGGATAATCAACAAATTGCTTTATGCCAGTTTCATCATTTCATTGATATCATCTTCAACAAAATAAGAAGCTGTATCTGTCAGCTCAACCCGGATCAATTTTTTCCCAGTGCCAAATCTTGTTATCTCAATTGGCAATTGCGCCAATCCCATTGTCCAACGATCTGTTCTATCGGGCTCAATGCTATGCCAACCTGAAAGTTCCGAAATATCAGTCGGGAACATGATCAGGGTTCTATTTGAAATCACGCTAATTTTCGAAACCAAAACACCTAGTGTCCGTCTATCATCTATAAAGGGTCCA
Source organism: Commensalibacter sp. A3DC (assembly GCF_047307945.1). Classification (NCBI taxonomy): domain Bacteria; kingdom Pseudomonadati; phylum Pseudomonadota; class Alphaproteobacteria; order Acetobacterales; family Acetobacteraceae; genus Commensalibacter; species Commensalibacter sp. A3DC. The sequence continues at coordinate 22,610 of NZ_JAXOQA010000016.1, forward strand.
ATAACATCTGAAGGTAAAGATGTTTTTGAATTCATGGCTACAACATAAGTACCATCAGGAATAAAGAAACTGTAAATATTATCCTTGAAATGAACAGGCTTAATCTTTTTCCCCTTATCAGTAATAAGGCATAAATCAGGATTACGGGTTATCGCTCTTTTTATGATAGGTTTATACCCCAGCTGAGTTGCCCTGCGATCCAAACGATTCCAAATCGGTTCAACCTTGCTTCTGGAAACAGTCAATGGTGCAGCTGCGTCATTTTCCCAGCTTTTATGACCTGCATGCTCATTAAACTCCAGACCGAAATTAACAATATCGTTATCAAATAGATACTTATCATCTGTATTTAAATAAGATTCAGTCATCAGATTTTCTGATAGCAAAATCGAGTGTTGTTCTGTTTCAACATGATAAATCTGGAATTTGTCCCGGGATTTATCAATAACAATCGAACGGCCATTAACCAACATACGGACAGGAATCAAACCACCATCAATATACACGGTATGTTCAGGGGTTAAATATAAATCACGATGCGGTTTATTCAGACCAAATGCGTGTGCTTTGATACAAACTGGATACAAATCGTTTTTATTTTTACCTTGATCCACGGAAATATCCGTTTTACCAATCCAAACAATTTTACGGTTTATCCTTCCATTATTACAAATAGCCACAACCTCATCACCAACGGAAAGAGATTCAACCGGTTTTTCACCTTTAGATGTAAGAATGTTTGTTCCCAATAGAAAGCATTTTGTAATATCAAAATAGGAATTACCATCAGAACCCCGAACAATATTTACATTAGGCAATGCCTGATTGCTGTCCCCTGCATCATAACGAAAAGAGGCAATAGTTTTGGATGTTTTTCCATCATTGTGAATAATGGATAAAATACCGTCCTTATAACTTGTATAAAAAGTGTTAACATCCGATGACCCAGTATCATTTTCAAATAACAGATGATCATCGAGTTTAAAATTCTTGATCACCAAATGACCATCGACATCTTCAATGCTACCATGATATTCATAAACACCATTGGCTTCATTATTAAAATCAGCAATCAAATCATTTAAAGAACTTGACCTTGTTATTTGTTGACCATTAACGATAACACGGGCACCATTATGAATAATGATTGTCGGCATATCTGTACCAACATTGGTGGCATTGATTGAACGGATATTCAAAACTGCATCATTGTCCAATTCTATAACACCCGGATTTACACCGTCCATTGTTAGAGAACCAATATCAACTTCAGAATTTTGTGCGATTTTTATCCGACCATTACCGCTCAATATTACATTGGATAAAGAAACAACATTGGACTCTGCACTGTTATAGTTCAAATTTGCGACACCACCATTACTCATGTCCAGGTTATGAACAGTGACATACGTCCCATCCAGATTAATGGATGAATTCTTGTTCAACATCACTGTATCTAAGATAAGATTGTTTGCCAAACCAGTAGAAAAGTTAACCATACCCGTTAAATTCACGTCACCAAAATTACCGGTAGCACCATCCGCGACAGCAAATGTTTTGGCTAGACTTGATGAATTCGATAGATTCCATCCTTTCACATCATAGATATCACTCGAACCCAAAGTGAAATTGTTCGTATTCAAATCAGCAGTAACCGTCCCGGCCGTAAAAGCAACATTATTATTTAGTATAAAATTATTACCGGTACCTGATAACGTGACATTGCCAAAGGTCAGATTACTCATATTACCTGTATTGAACGTGATATTTCCCGTTAAATTCACGTCACCAAAATTACCAGCCGCATCATCCTTAATGGAAAAGTTTTTTGCAAGACTTGACGAGTTCGATAGATTCCATCCTTTCACATCATAGATATCATTCGAACCCAGGGTGAAGTCGTTCGTATTCAAATCAGCAGTAACCGTTCCGGCCGTAAAAGCAACATTATTATTTAGTATAAAATTATTACCGGTACCTGATAACGTGACATTGCCACCACCTAAGTTAACCGATGCATTTGTTGCAGCTGTAAATGATGTATTGCTACCCAGACTTATCCCAGTTCCTGTAATTGATCCTGAAACATTAAATTTGTTATTATCGCCAAGGGATATATTGCCAAATTCAAGATTATTCGCCTTACCCGTATTGAAGGTGACATTTTCACCCAATAAATTTACATTACCAAAATTGCCGGTAGCTCCATTCCCGACAGTGAATGTTTTGGCTAGACTTGAAGAGTTCGATAAATTCCATTTTTTCACATCATAGATATCATTCAAACCCAGGGTAAAGTTGTTCATATTCAAATCAGCAACAACCGTCCCGGCCGTAAAAGTAACATTATTATTTAGTGTAAAATTATTACCGGTACCTGATAACGTGACATTACCACTACCTAAGTTAACCGATGCACTTGTTGCAGCTGTAAATGATGTATTGCTACCCAGGTTTATACCAGCTCCCTTGATTGATCCTGAAACATTAAATTTGTTATTATCGCCAAGGGATATATTGCCAAACTCAAGATTATTCGCATTACCCGTATTGAAAACCGTTTTATCAACCGTGGTTGTATCACCTATATATCCTGTAGCTCCATCCCCTAATGTTACCGTTCGGGATACATTAACATCAAAATTATGAACATCAAAATCAACATTTTTTCCTATCGTTAAAGAACCCCCGCGATAACCGATAATAATTCGGTCTGCAGAAATACCAGCATTATCTCCGATAGTGAATGTTTCACCATTACCTATTAGCTGGACAGTACTCGCGACAATCCTACCTTCATTGCCAACAGAAATAATGCTTTTACTACCATTCTGAAGCAGCGTTTTTGCAGCGGATAAAATCCCTCCACTTCCTATAGTCAACAGCTGGTTTATTCCATCTATATTTAAATTGCCTTCGGTAGTTTCCAATAAAGATTGGCTCCCCAACATCACTGAATTTGCACTACCATTCAGATTGATGTCACCACTTATTGTCATTGAGGTTAGATTGCCGGCAGAAATCAATGATCCTGATGTAGGATGATTGGTCTCTGAACCAATCCCTCTAAAATCACCAAGATACATCCCGCTTCCTTGAATGCCGACATGATCACCAATATTTAACCGATCAAAGCTGCCATCAATGGTAATATCTTGGGTCAAGCTGACTTGATAACCGTCCCCAATATGAATCGACGCACTTGAATTATCCTGGTATATATAACTGGATCCGTTTATGGGAACTTCCAGATTTTCAATGTAATATCGACCCATACGAATGTATCCAGCATTCAGAACACCTCCCTGCAAATCGACATATCCCTGGTTTTCATTAATAACAATACCAGAACCCAAACTGATATTTGCCCCTGAGCCAATGACAACACTATTATTTGAACCTACCCTGAATTCAGCCAGGGCACTACCATCACTGTCTATAAAATTTGAATTGGAAGTATCTTTTAAATAATGTCCCAGGGAAATTATATTCGCTTCAAGCGCAAGTCCTGTTCCAAACTGTAAAAGTGAATTACTGGCATCTAATCTTATCACACCATCCTCCGCAAAGGATGGAGCATTGGCCATCGGATACAAACCATCATAACCTAGAGAAATATTGGCATCGTTACCGATAGACATATAGGCAGTGCGGTATTTGGAATCCCCATCAATAATTCGGTCCATACTATTTTGACCATAACCGACTGATATTTCAGCCCCTGTCAGGCTCAAATGATCCCCCGCTGAAACGAATGCGCCTGCCTCAGCTGCAAATATGCCGGCATTTCTGTTGGTAAGATGAATGACATTATCATCACCAATTATCAGCTGTGCCGCCTTCCCAGAAGCGGACAGATCCATATAACCGGCACCCATACCACCAGCAATGGTAAACCTGTTTCGCGAGCCAGTGGACATATACCCACCTGAACCGACAAACACACCACTTCCTGTATGGGCCCAACCATTGGATCCAACACTTATCTCTGTATCACTTCCAATTGTCATGGAGGCCAACATATAAACCCCCAACGTGCCTCCGACATTAATCTTGTTATTATTGCCTACACGTGTCCAATTGGCTGGTTTATCGGGTCGAATATCACCAACAAGTCCCCAATTTCCATCAACATCCATTTTTACATGATTTTGGGTTGAAACAGCACCTGTTCTCTGGTCTTCCATACCTGAGCCAATGGATTGACCTGCATAGGATTTATCCGCCGCTCCACCCAAAAATCCATTGACACTTAGATATGACCCTTCATCCAGGGTCAGCGCTGCGGAACCGGTTACACTTTTTTCATTATAACCTAACTGTAAATTTCCCGTTCCAAAGGCATCATATCCTGAACTGTTTGTGTCTCCCACATAAAGTTTGTTGCCAGCCCCCACTTCCATGGTTGCCTTGTTGTTACCCGCACTAACCATAACGCCGGTTTTATTCCAGACAATCATGTGTCCCGGACCATTCTGGGCACTGATCAAATTATCAAGCTGGCTTAGAAATTTTTTTCCCCAACTCTGTCCTTTTATAAGTTTTCTAGTGGCGGAATTAGTGATATCAATCCCATTCTTTTTTAATAGATCCCTAAGCGTGGCTCCAACAACAAGTTGCAACCCATTACCTATCAACAGATCATTACCTTGACCAGGATCATTGATAATAATCCTGGAGGAATCAGGATCAGGTGCGTTTGCAAACAAATCCCAGCCTTGTCCAGCTGCCGCTGCAATCGTCTTCATCATGTCGGTAGGAGATTTCTTGGAAAATGTCAAAGATGTAAAATTAAAGGCAAACGTATTATCATTAAACCCATTAGGATCAGGTTCATAACCCGCCCCCCATTCAGGATGCACCTGAGATGGATCATATTCAATAGAGTTGCTTGTAGCACCGGGAATTGGCTGAAGCATGGCAAACGTTGACGTATGATCAAAACCTGAGGAAGAAATTAAGGAAGAGGTTACTGAAGAATCGTCAGACTCGAAAACTGAATCTTCACCACTTCTCAATGTGGCTGCATCTTGTACACGTGTAGGCTGCATTAATTTCATCCTTAATTAAAGTCAATGATATTTTTAAATATTGTTCAATTGATTAACTATGATTCAGTTAAATATATCTGGCATTATTCTCTTAAAATAACTTCCGCAAATTGAGGGATAGTCAAAGCTTTTCCCCCAATATTGACCAATTCAAAATATTCATTCCATTCACTTTCTTGAAAATGCCCAACTATATATGAAGTCAACTCATTTATTGGTACAGACCAGGTTACATAAAATTCCGCATCCACTGCACGAGGAACTTTTCCGTCTATTTCACCAATAGCGATTAACTGGACTCGATTTTCACCTGCCAAGGTTGATAGACTTGAAATCATGCGTTGCAAAACTTGTTCTTTGATTGCCTTTGTAAGCTTTATCCATTTTTCCCTACCGGTAAAAACCTGGGTAAATACATAGGCCATAATATTTCCTTTTAATTCGCCATTTTTATATAAAATCAGTTTCCTAATCTTTATATAAAAAGATTTTTAAATAAGATAAAAAATATGTAATTGATTCAACAAATAAAACTTATTTTTAATAATATCAGTAAAAATATAAAGAATAAATCATTAATTTAATACGATTTATTTATTATTGATATAATATAACGAATATTTATAAAATCTATTCTTTGATTTAATAATAATTTATTCGAAATATAAAATATGATAATAATTAAGAGCGTAATTATTATAAATCATTACGATTTATAATAATTACGCTCTTGATAACAATTGAAATAATAAAAAATAATTATTTGTAGAAATAAAATAATATTATTTAATTCTACAACCTCTATCAATCACATGATTATACCGATGCCAAACATGTGTTTCACCAAATAGACTGATCCCCATAAAACCCCGGATTTTTAATTGATCATGATCGTCTATCCAGATTTTGGCATCATAAATTTTTTCATTTCGGGGATCTATAATTTTTCCTACCCAATATTTACTTTTTTCCTTACGCATAAAATTACGTAACATTAAAAAATTGCACTGGGAAGTTCCTTTAGAACTCACGGGAGCAACAGGTCCTTTATATTGCATCCCTACAAATTTACCACAAAGACCCTCACCACATTTATATATCTGAAAAACACCGTCTTCTGCCTTGGTTGTCCATAATCCAATTTCTGGCATGGATCTGGTTTCATTCAGATTTTGTGCGTAACTTTCATAAAAGGGACAACATAAGAACATTCCACCTATCACAGCACCTAAGATCTTGGTTATAACTTTATTTTTATTTAACACTTGCTTAATCATCTCCATTTATTAATAAATAAATCAATATTTATTGATTTATTTCAATAATGCATCAAGCTTCCCGGTCTCTTCCATCCTTAACAAATCATCACATCCACCCACTGACTGGCCATTTATAAAAATTTGCGGAACAGTAGTCTTACCCCCCGAACGTTTTATTGCCTCTTCTCGTTCTGCCGTACCTTTAGGAGCATTAATCTGATTGAATTTCACGCCTTTTGAATTTAAGAGCGTCAGAGCTTTTTGACAAAAAGGACATCCTGGTTGTGTATATATTTCAACTTTTGCCATAGTTTTTCTCCCAAAAACATTTAATTACAAATAATATATCTTATTTATGATAATCTATAATTTATAAACTATAAATGAATAATTTTATTTTCAGAAATAACTTACTTTTGCAATAACAACCACAAATATGCGTTTTACACCCGCTTCCAGTAATATTCTGCTACAGGCCATCAGGGTACTGCCCGTGGTCATAACATCATCCACCAATATAATTGTCTTACCCTGAAGAATTTTTGAATAGGCTGGATTAACCTGAAATGCATTTTCCAGTAAATCTTGTCGTTCCTGTTTATTCAAATGTCCCAAGGACTGTGTATCCCTAATTCTTTTCAAGGCCAATAATAAAAGGGGAATATTTGATCTTTTGGCCAATTTTTTTCCCAGCAGGGCCGATTGATTGTATTTTCTATGCCGCAAACGTTTCTTGTATAACGGAACAGGAATTATATATGCAGCATTATCAAAAAAGGGATTGGCAATATTCCAAATAGAACCTGCTAAAAAGTTCAAGCCATTCAACCGATCTGCATATTTTAAGGGTAAAATCAACTTTTTAATTCCTTCGTTATATACAAAAGCTGCCCGCCCCTTCTCCCATAAACATGGCTTTTCCCGACAACTCAAACAAAGATGATCCTCTCCCGCCTCTGAATCAGAAAGAAAAGGCGTTCCACATTGTTCACAACAGGGCTCCACAATAAATTCAAGCTGTTTGAAACAGTCAGAGCATAAATATCCAGATCGTTGAATATGAACACCGCATAAAATACAGCGTGGCGGAAATAAAAAATCAATTATATCAAGATAAGCTTTCGATAGCATTTTCTTAATATCATCATTCTCTAGTTCCCCATTACATGTAAAACCAGTTCTCGAATATGTGGCCTTTTTCTATGTTCAAACAAATAAACGGCCTGCCATGGCCCTAAACTTAATTTCCGCTCAATGACAGGAATAGACAAGGAGGTTTCGGTCAACATCGTTTTTAAATGGGCGGGCATATCGTCACTCCCCTCATCAGCATGCTGATAGGAGCGATTTTCTGGAACGAGATCATTAAAATAATTTAGAATATCACTTCTTACCGAAATATCCGTATTTTCCTGAACGGTTAAAGAAGCTGAAGTATGTTTACACCATATCGTTAACAGGCCAGTATTGATGGCTGATCGCAAAATCCAACTGGACAGGTCAGCCGTAATCATGGTTAATCCCTGACCTTGCGTTTTAACACTCAATTTACCAACCTGCTGTTTCATTCTTTATTTTAAAAACCCCACGATATATTCCGCTTCAGACACAATAGGATCAGCAATTGCTGATGCCTTCTCGGCACCCTGTTTCAAAATTGTCTGTAGATATTGTTTATCTGCCAACAATTTCTTTGTTTCCTCTCTGATTGGTGCAATTTTTTGAATTAAAAGATCCGACAATGCGGATTTAAAAGGACTAAATCCTTTTCCGCCAAAATCCTGGAGCACCTGTTCAATCGATTGCTTGGCTAAAACCGAATAAATTGACACTAAATTTAACGCCTCTAAACGATGTGACAACCCTTCCTGTTCAGACGGTAAGGGTTCAGAATCACTTTTTGCCCGTTTAATTTTATTCGTAATTGCATCATCCTCATCCAGTAACTCAATCCTCCCCTGTTCGGAAGGATCCGATTTGGACATTTTTTTACTACCATCCCTTAAATTCATTACACGGGCGCTTGTTTTTGGAATAAATCCCTCGACAACAGGAAAGAAACCAGTTTTGTAGTCATGATTGAATTTCTGGGCAATATCATTTGTTAATTCCAGATGTTGACGCTGATCCTCACCTACAGGTACACACGTTGCCCTATATGCCAAAATATCAGCGGCCATTAAATTAGGATAAACATACAATCCTACAGAATTGGCCTCCCTGTTTTTGCCCGCCTTATCTTTAAACTGTGTCATCCGGTTCATCCAGCCAATTCGCGCAACACAATTGAAAATCCACGCCAAACGCGCATGAGCGGATACAGCTGATTGATTAAATAAGATATGCTTGTTGGGATCAATACCAGCAGCCAATAAAACAGCTGTCTGTTCCAAAGTCTGTTTTCGTAGGGATACGGGTTCCTGCCAAACCGTCAAGGCATGCATATCAACCAGGCAATAGATACATTCATTATCCTGTTGAATATCAACCCAGTACTGAATGGCCCCCAGATAATTTCCCAAATGCGGGATACCAGTTGGTTGAATTCCTGAAAATACGCGCTTACCTGACGGCTTGACACTCATAAATCACCTTGATCCTTTATTTATTAGTTATCCGGTTGGTTCTTGGTTACCCCAACAAGATGAATCTTAAAAATTAATGGGCTATTTGAAGGAATAATCCCCATAGATTTTTCTCCATACCCTAATTTAGGCGGAACATAAAGCTGCCAAACATCGCCAGGATGCATTTTAGGCAGGGCTTCCATCCAGCCAGGTATTAATCCCTCGACAGGCATTTGCATTAAACCACCACCATGCCGATCTGATGAATCAAATATGACACCGTCTGGCAAACGACCTTCATATTCCGCCAAAATTAGATCTCCTGGAGCAGGAGAGGCTTCCTTAGGGTTTCCAGACTGGATAATACGGTAAGCCAATCCACTGGGTAATGTTTTCACTCCCGGTTCAGCCTCAACCTTTTGCATAAACTGTTCGGGGGTTAATTGCTCCTTTTTACTACCGGCGCAAGCAACCAAGGGAATTGCCAAAACCGCAGGAACTATCCAAGAAAGCATCTTTTTCATTTTCAACTCCTGATAATTCAAATTTTACAAGGCACCGCCACGTCGACCTGCCTGTGCTCCCAAACGTAGTCGTAACGCATTTAATTTAATGAAGCCCTGTGCATCCATTTGATTATATGCACCTTCATCATCTTCAAATGTTACAACACGCATATCATAGAGACTATTCGGACTTTCACGTCCCATCAAGATAATATTACCTTTATACAGCTTCAATTTTACACGACCGGTAACAGAATGCTGACTTTCATCAATCAAGGCCTGCAGCATTCGGCGCTCTGGTGAGAACCAGAAACCATTATAAATTAATTCCGCATAACGAGGCATGATACTATCCTTTAAATGCCCGGCCTCACGATCAAGAGTGATCGATTCCATGTTTCTATGGGCAAATAATAAGATCGTTCCACCCGGTGTTTCATAAATTCCACGGGATTTCATGCCAACAAAACGATTTTCAACCAGATCAAGACGCCCGATACCATTGGCCTTACCCAACTCGTTCAAACGGGCCAGTATAGTTGCCGGGGACATTACAATTCCATTAATCGCTACAGGATCACCAGCTTTGAAATCAATACTGATTTCAGTCGCCTTATCTGGAGCATCTTCCGGTGAAATTGTTCGCTGAAAAACAGCTTCATCAGGAGGAAGGGAAGGATCTTCCAAAATTTTCCCTTCCGAAGATGAATGTAAAAGATTGGCATCGACCGAAAAGGGAGCTTCCCCACGTTTGTCATGAGTAACCGGAATCTGATTTTCTTCAGCAAACTGCAATAAACGGGTACGAGAAGTGAGATCCCATTCACGCCAAGGCGAAATAACAGTGACATCGGGTTTTAATGCATAATAGGCCAGCTCAAATCGAACCTGGTCATTCCCTTTACCCGTTGCCCCATGCGCAACGGCATCAGCCCCCACCTGTTCGGCAATTTCAATTTGTCTTTTAGAAATAAGTGGACGCGCGATTGAGGTTCCCAATAAATATTGTCCTTCGTAAAGCGTGTTGGCACGAAACATTGGAAAGACATAATCCCTTACGAATTCTTCACGCAAATCCTCGACAAAAATTTCTTTAACACCGAACATTTCCGCTTTTTTACGGGCTGGACCCAATTCTTCCCCTTGTCCCAAATCAGCCGTAAAGGTTACAACCTTACATTCATATGTTTTTTGTAACCACCGTAAAATAACAGAAGTATCTAACCCTCCCGAATAGGCCAGAACAACTTTTTTTACATTCTTATGTGCCATACCGCTTACTTTTCATATCAAAATTCTACAATTACGATCGGTTATATCATCAATATAAAGCTTTTTAAATCATCATTATTTGCAAGAACCCTAAAATTATAATTTTAAAAAAATATTATGGATAAAAATGTATATTTAATAACTATTTGATTTATATAACTTAAATTATTACAACTATTGTTCAATAATAAATAGATCAATAAATTTAAAATTATGCAGAACTTTTTCTTATTCTAAAAAAATTAACAATCAGATTTTTTCATATAATCTAAAAATTAAATTCCAAAATAAAAATTTTATTTTCAATTAAATTAAACAATCTTTCCCAAGTTTTTCAAAATTTTACAAT